>NZ_CP009921.1 GCF_000832985.1 Priestia megaterium NBRC 15308 = ATCC 14581 | reverse complement strand
GACGAGTTAACATGTACTACGACTGCCATCGTAGAACAAACTGTCGAAAGCTACATTACTTATTATAACCATATCCGTATTCAAACGAAACTAAACAACCAGTCACCGGTACAATACCGACAACTGGCTGTTTAAAAGGTGTTTTGATCCCTGTCTCGAAATCAGGGGTCAGTCCCTTAATTTGTGGTCTTTTCTGTATAATCTCCCTTTATTCTATACGTTTACGGACGAGATATTTAAATCTATCACAAGATGTTAAAGTAATTATTATCGTTAATAAAATAAAAAGCCACCCAGTGTTTGTAGGTTTTAAAAGGTAGATTTGTGAAAATTTATAGTAATTAAATATACGTCTAAAAGAGTTCCCTTTAAAATGTTCCGTCTTGTTTAGTATAAGGTATATTCTTATAGTGGATGGATAATTTGTAATTTATTAGTAATTACCATCATCTCAATCTATACGTTTTAGAAAATGGATATAATTCTATTCTCTTTTCCTTAATTGAGTTTTTAGATGAACTAAAACGTAAAATAGACAATTACATTACTTACTATAACCATAACAGATATCAATGGAACCTAAAAAAGATGACCCCTGTATAATACAGAGGTCATCTTCTTCAGGCTACCTAATAATTTTTAAAAAATATCCTTTACAAAGGGTACACTTTACAACTAGGTTCCTGCTTCTTATCCAATATAGACAAGACGAGTCGATCGCTTCTCAAATTAAGGATTAGTTGACCATAATCCTGAAGTCTTTACTAGGACTCTTGGATGAAGCTTTAATCCGGCTACAAGCAGCTCTGCTAAATCTTCTGATTGCATAACATTTTCAGGATTTCCACTGATAAGATTGGTTTCAATTGCCAAATCAGTTGCAACTGTACTTGGTGTTAAAGCCGTTACACGGATATTATGCTTTCTTACCTCTAGCATGAGTGATTCTGTTAGTCCTAAAACAGCAAATTTAGAAGCGCTGTAAGCACTTGTAACAGGTGCTCCTTTTTGACCCGCAGTTGAGGAGATATTCACAATATCTCCTGATTTTCTTTCAATCATATCAGGTAAAACGGCTCTTGTTACATTATATACACCCATCAAGTTTACTCGGATGATGTTTTCCCATTCTTCAGGAGTTAAATCAAGAAAACCGCCAAATTTAGCTATACCTGCATTGTTGATTAAAATATCAATAAAACCTAGGTCTGATTTGATGTGTTCAACAGCATGATGGACTGCTTCAAGATCGGCTACATCTGCTGTTGCTGCTGAAACGTTCACATCATATTGCTCTAGTTCTGCGGTTACCTTTTCAAGATTTGACATCGTTAATCCAATCAATCCTAGATTAACTCCTTCTTTTGCTAAAGCAATCGCAGTAGCACGACCGATTCCTCTGCCTGCCCCAGTAATTAAAGCAGTTTTTCCTTTTAGTGAAATCATGATATCATTCCTTATTTGAAAATTTTAGAATAATTATTAATAATAACAAAATGATGTTTTAAAGAATAACCAAAAGACCGCAGACATTCTAAAGAAACTTTGGGGTCTTTTGGTTATTACATTCTTAGGACTATGTTTTATTCAAGATTGGCATGTTTGCCATACATCTTATTGGTATCTAATCCCTTTTTCTCCATGAATCTCAAGATGACGGCATCATAAAAAAGTAAAAGGGTCTGCTCAAATAGTGAGCCCATTGGTTGGATGGTTTTATAATCACCCTTTGATTGGTCTTTCGGTGATCCAGGCAATTTAATGGTGACATCTGCTAACTGTCCAATAGTGGAATCAGGGAATATCGTGACAGTTGCAATTTTACCACCAATGCTTTTTGCTTTTTCAGCCATGGAGACTAAGCTTTTTGTTTCACCGGATCCGGATCCGATGATTAAGATATCCTCTTTTTCAAAGTTGGGAGTTACCGTTTCACCGATTACATAAGAATCAATTCCCATATGCATCATCCGCATGGCGAAGGATTTGGCCATGAAGCCTGATCTGCCTGCACCGGCGACAAAAACCTTTTTCGATTCAAGTATCCCATTGACGAGTTTTTCAGCTTCTTCATCTGCGATTAAGTCAGCTGAATGATTAAGCTCTTTTAAGATTTCTGCTAAATATTGAGTCGTCTGCATCTTAGGATTAACCTGCTGTAACCGTTTGTTCTTTGATCATTTGTTGCATTTTTGCAGCAGCAGCTTTTTTATCAGCTTGTCCAGTAATCCCTCCACCTACAATGACAAGGTCTGGATTTACTTTAATGACTTCTGGAAGTGTTTCTAACTTAATGCCGCCTGCGATGGCAGTTTTAGCGTTTTTAACCACACTTTTGATGGTTTGTAGATCTTCAAAAGAATTTTTTCCGACTGCTTGAAGATCGTAGCCCGTGTGAACACAAATATAATCCACGCCCATAGAATCCACTTCTTTAGCACGTCCAGTAAGGTCTTTTACCGCAATCATATCGACAAGGACTTTTTTACCTTGTTTTTTCGCTTCTTCTACAGCACCTTTAATCGACATATCTTCAGCCGTTCCAAGAATAGTGATGATATCAGCACCTGCTTCGGAAGCTTTCATCACTTCATATCCAGCAGCATCCATAATTTTTAGGTCTGCTAATACTTTTAAGTTAGGGAACGCTTCTTTTACTGCCTTTACAGCATGGAGACCTTCGTTGATCACAACCGGTGTTCCGATTTCTACGATATCAATATGCTCCTCTACTTCTTTTACCAATTCGATTGCTTCTGGAATGTTGACTAAATCTAATGCTAATTGTAATTCCATCTATATTTCACTCCTCATAATTTTTTAAGTTTGTTGCACAGTAATAATAATTCCCATTGCTCACTTTCATTTCTCCTGGCAACTGTAACCAATGCTCTTGTTAACGATGGTACCATGTTAGTATAATCCGTATATTGAAAGTGTGGAAGTACGCACTTTATTTTTACATAGTGTTAAAAAGTATACTATGGATTATTCTATATAGAAGTGGAGGTGAAACAAATGTCACGTATGCAGGACAAAATGTTTAATTGTGAAAAAGAATTAACGCTTTATGTTATTGGAAGTAAATGGAAAATACTGATTTTGTGGCATTTAGGAAAAGAGGGCAAGAAGCGATTTGGTGAGCTGAAGGCTCTTATGCCGGGCATTACTCAACGAATGCTTGTTAACCAATTACGCGAGCTAGAAGACGACCTCATTGTTGAACGAAAAGTCTATCTTGTTGTTCCGCCAAAAGTAGAATATTCATTGACCGAACAAGGAAAAAGCTTAATGCCAATACTGGATTCCATGTATAAATGGGGTAAAAACTATATGGAGAATGTGATGGATACTCCTGCCAATAAAAGTGCGTCTATTAAATAGCAATCGTTCTAAAAAGAGGGGATTAAAACCACAAGTAGACTTTTAATAAGTCAAGACCTGTGGTCTTTTTATTTGCAATGACTCAGTGCATAAGGGAAATAAAGGAGTACAATCTGGAAAAAGGTAAATAATATTCCTGTGTTGTAAAGGATTATAGCTGAACTGTTTTATAGTAAGGAATCAAGAATAATACATATTTTGAGGTGAGATGATGAGAAAATTTGTTGAGTATGTTTTTTTAACTTTTGGGGCGTCAATCGTTGCTATGGGATTAGAAACGATGTTAGCACCAAACGGGCTATTAGATGGTGGTGTAACAGCCTTATCGATTATGGCCAATGCTTTATGGGGAATCCCAATTTATTTTGTATTTTTGGGCTTAAATATTCCTATCTTATCAAGATGTGTATACCATATACAACCTAGGTTACCTTAATGTACCTTATAGGTAGCTGATTATGAATTTTGAAGAACCCTCTCAATTGCATTTATTACATAATGGATTTTATCGGAATTAAACGATAGTAAACCCTCCTTAAAAAAGGAGGGTTTACTATTATCTAAAGAAAGTTCTGTCTTAATTAAAATCTCTTTATTACTTAAAAATTATCTCAAAGCTTTTACTAAACTTTGACCAAATTCTTTTGCACCATCTGGACCATCACTAGTAATGATGTCGTTATATGCGACAACATGTTCTGAGACATATTTTACGTTATTATCTTTTAATTGATTAATCTGTATATCTACTGGATAACATGTTGCTGTTCGTCCTTCAAGAAGACCTGTTTGAACTACAGAAACTGAACCTGCACAAATTCCAGTTACAAGAACTTTTTGCTCGTAAGCTTGTTTTAAGTAAGTTTGTAAGTCTTGGTTATTCCATAAATAATCGTTTGTGCCAGAACCCCCAATAACAGCTACGGCATTATAATCATTAGATGAAACATCAGTAAAAAGAGTAGTTGATTCTACTTTACCTTGATAATCTCCTATGATTTCACCTGTTTTTGTACTTGCAATTGTTACTTCAATACCTTCATTTTCTAATGCTTCTTTTGGATGAAATAATTCATCTTCATTGAATCGTTCCGGTGGTATAATAAATAGTGCTTTCTTACTCATTGTATGTCTTCCTCCTGAAATATAAAAATTATTTAAAACCTAAATATAGTTTAACTTGGCCTTTGTATCCTGTGAAGAACGCACTTTATTGTGCGGAGGTTACTAAAAGGTTACTATTGTAAGAACAAAAGGAGAATGAGATTGATGTCAGATACATTGCGAGAAGAAATTAGAAAAAAGATACTAAATGGCGATTTTAATTGTGAAAAAGAACTTACTTTATCTATCCTTAGTGGAAAATGGAAAATTGTGATTTTATGGCACTTAGGAGTAGAAGGCCCACATCGATTTAGTGACCTTCAAAAGCTCTTTCCAAAAATATCTCATAAGATATTATCAAACCAGTTACATGAACTAATGGAAGATGGAATCATACATAGAGAAGTCTTTCCTGAAATTCCTCCTCGAGTTGAATACTCGATGACTGAACTCGGAATAACATTGTTACCTATAGTAGACATGATGTATGAATGGGGACAAAAAAGAATGGTTGATTTAAAAAAACAAATTAACTCTAAAGACTAAATACATAAAATCTTGTATTTTGAGCAAACTACCCAAGACGCTCTGCAACGTCAGCTAACTCTTGATTACCATTCATGAAACAGAAAAAACTACTGATCCTGAACTGAACCCAAAAAGTTAGACAATTTATATTTAAGCAACTGGACTTGTCAATATTTATTGGACACTAAGTTAAGATACTATGATGAATAGGCTTTTTCGTATTCAATAGGGGAAAGATAATGCAGAGAAGAATGCATTCTTTTGGTATTGTAATAGAGCTCTATATATTTAAATACTTCTTTTCGAGCTTGTTCTGGTGTTGTAAATTTGGCACCATGAATGAGCTCTCTTTTTATGGTCTTATAAAAAGATTCCATTAATGCATTATCGTAGGGGTTTCCTTTTCTGCTGACACTTGAAACAGCACCATACTTTTTCAGTATGGCTTGAAAATTACTACCTGTATATTGGGATCCCTGGTCTGTATGGATAATTAATCCGGTTGGAGGATGTTCTTTGTTATATCCTTGTAAAAAAGCGTCTATCACAAGAGAATCTTTCATCCGTGTACTCATAGACTGGCCACTCACTTTTCTCGAGTACATATCCACAAATACCGCAAGGTATAAAGTACCCTTTTGAGTAGGGATATAGGTAATGTCACCGACCCATATTTTATTTCGTCCGTCTGTGTGAAAAACTTGATTTAGGAGGTTGGGTCTTTCTATAGAAGGTGATTTTTTATTATAACGTTTATAGCGATACCTGCTTCCTTTCGCATATAGGTTCATTTGACGCATCAGTTTTCCTACTCTTTTTCTGTTTACCTTGATTCCCTTCTTCTCAAGAACCTTTGTAACTCTTAAAGATCCGTATCGACCCTTATGTTCCTTAAATATCTCCTGTATTTCTGCACGTAAAACTTCATTCTCACGTTTAAGCTTTTTCATTTCATACTGGGAATTATAAAGTGCGCTCCCACGGCCTGGAAACGCACTTTCCCCATATTCTTCGTATTCACTTACCCAACGATATAGCGTATTAGGATGAATAGATAATTCTTTCGCAACCTCTTTTACAAATAGGTTCTCTTCCAGTACCAACTGAACTGCAGCCATTTTAAATTGACGATCATAAACTTTTCTACCCATAAACCGAATCACCTTTTTCTCTTAATTTAGTGTCCAGTTTATCGTACCATCTCCAGAGATGTACTTTTTATTCTATTATGTAGATAAAAACAAGCCAATTTTATTAGCTTGTTTTATTAGGTTAAACACTTTTTAATCTATTTTATAATTTTTGTACAGCGTACAATAACAATTCCTCAATGTTTCTTTTACCTAATTCTTTCGCTTTTTGTTGTAACTCTTCTTTCAAATCACTTGTTACTTTTACCCGTATAACTTCTAAGTCGCTATCAATGTAAATGCCACGGCTACGCTTATTAATTTTCCCTGAGACAAGGACTGACTCTAATAGCTCAACGATTTCTTGTGCTGATTCCATGAACAATACCGGTTTGATTTCAACGATAAATTGCTCTTTCTCTTCTTGTGGTGTAATCCTCATATTGGTCGGGCTTAGATATTGATAGAATAAATCCATGAGCTTATAAAGCTGTGATTTTGCATAAGCTGTTTGCTTAAAGGCAAATGTCGCATAGCCTTCTTTGGTAATCGTTTTTTTCGATTCAATCTCATAGGCTTCTTCAAAGCCTCGGTGAAGTAATTCCTCTAATGTTATCTCTTCATGTTGCTCTGTAACAGCCATAATTGGATCTTCTACCGAGATGATACGAGCAAACTGCTCCTTTTCTTCGCCTTTCTTTACAAAAAGCTGAAAGAGGGCAATATTTTGTTCAACATGATAGAAATGACGCTTACTCGGTTTGCGTCCTACTTCATGTGTACGCTTGAACGTTTCTAGATCCTCTTCCTTCACAAAGTAACAATTCATACCCCGGTATTCTGCTTGGAACGCAGGCAAGAGTTCTTGTTTAATGTACTTAGTGACGGTATTGACCGATATATCGAGTTGCTGCGCTACCTCTTTTGTTGTAAGTGCAGGTTTTTTTAACTCTTCTTGTAAACGTACGACATCTTCGATATCAAATTCATAACGTCCTTCAATATGCCAGTCATCTTTATTGATAGGATTTAATTTTCCTTGTTGAATATATGTATAAATGGTTTTCTTTGATGAAACAGATAACATCTCCATCACATCTTCAATGGTAATAATCTTAATATAGTTATCGATCATAACATACGCTCCTTTTCTTTTTCTTTTAAGTGTTAATTAATTATAACATATTAATATAAAGTTATAGATTAAAAGTTTTTATTATAGATATGTAAATGGTATAACCAACTTATAAAAAGTTAAGTTTTATCATTTACTCTTAGTGATGACAAATAGGAGATTTTTCTACAAAATATATAAATAGTAAACTATTTTTATAGAAAGTATGTTTATACTTTTACTTTTAAATAAGTTACAATTAAGAAGTAATAAATATAATAAATAACTTTAAATATATATTTAATTATAAAAATATTAGATGTTTAACTAAGATAGTTAGTGATTTAAATATTGTTAGTAAAACTATCATTGCGTTTTAAAGGTTCTTTATCATCTATATACATATAAATACAAACTTAACCCTTACATAGTGAAGAAAATATCTTTACACAAGTAAGAGCTATAAATAAGAAGACACATTTTGCAAAAGGAGAGGTTTTATGCGAAATTTCTCATTAGTACATATAGGAACAGAAGTAAGAGAAAGAAGAGGGGATTTCAACAAAATCGTTTCATTGATGCTAGATAGTAAGTATTATGATGCATTAGAAGAAAGAAATGAGCATCACCAGCGAAAAAACGAAAATATGTTCAGTGATTTTACGGATGGAGAAATGATGTACTACTATGTCCACCAACGAAAGCACATTCGAAAGGACAGAGAAAGAAAAGAAAATACAAAAACCGAATATGTACGGATTTTGTTGCAGTTTTATCAGTATGCGGTAAAAAGTGAGTCGTTCTTGCGCCAAGATGTTGACTATTATATAGAAGAAACTATTTTTAAAAATCTACGTCCTTGGCATATACGGAACTACCAGGATTATTTAAGCACCGCATTGTTAGGAAAGGGAGGGCAACCTTATTCACCTGCAACCTTAGACGCTAAAATGACGACTTTAAAAAGTTTTATGAAATGGCTACATGAAACGAAGTATATACAGCATCCATTACATAAAGAAATCTTAAGCACGTCACTATCTGAGCAAGAAATTCCAAATCGAGATTTGTATTACCATGAAGTTAAACAGCTTCTAGACTACTATAAGGACCATCCTATTAATTATGGATTATTAACAATGTTGGCTATGACGGGTCTTCGTGTACAAGAAATTGCCAAAGCTTCTTGGGGAGATGTATATCTAGATAGTTTAAGTGGCCATTATCGACTAAGAGGAGTAGGAAAGGGTGGAAAAAAATTTGATAAGTTACTCCATCCATCCCTATATGAACGCATTCTTGCTTTTCGAGAACGACGTCATGTCAGTACAGCACTAAATTCAAGTGATCAAGGTCCATTATTTCCAACTAAAGATGGTGTTTACTATCAGTACAAAAACTTAAGTAATTATATTGTGCGTATTATTGAACGCACGGAGTTACCTTTTATAAAAGAACGGAATGACAGGATTACGCCTCATTATTTTCGTCACTTTTACGCTATTTATAGTAGACAACAGGGCGCGGATATCTTTTTAATTCAAAAAGAACTGGGTCACAGTGATCGTAAGACCACTGAGCGTTATCTGGAGAAGGTTTTGCAAAGAGAACAAGAAATTGGGCTGATGTGGAAGGAGCAAGATTTTTAGCTATTACTGTACAATAAATGAAAAAACCTTATTATTACGAGTTGGCAATATATTTTAAGAAAGAGCTACTAATTTTTTCTAGTAGCTCTTTTTGTCTTTTTAATATGTATCTTATGAAGTTTTAATTCCACTTGTATATAAATTTCATTGTTATACATAAATCTAACGTTAAAAGTATTTTCTTTACAAATGGAACAACACTGGACGTTTAATCTATGTCTTTTGTTCGGGCACTTTTAAATCAAGGTTGTGAATATTTTTAATAACTCAATCAAAACGTAGTGTTTGAGACTCAGCAAGGATTAAAGTATTGTCTAACAAACTTTATCAGACAGTATTAAAACTTTATAAATCACACCCTCAGTTCCTGCCTAAGGAGATGAGGGCACTTTTTCTATAAAAGCTTTCCTAGTATTAATTATGGCCAACTATTGAATGTGGTACATATGGCTCTTGAAGAAACTTAATTTCCTCAGTTGTTAGCTTAACAGATAAAGCACCTACGGCATCCTCAAGATGCGATATTTTCGTAGCACCAATTATAGGAGCAGCTACTGTTTCCTTCTGTAATAACCAGGCAAGTGCAATGTGTGTACGAGGGATATCATATTTTTCTGCGATGGATGCTACTCGCTCCACAACTAACCGATCGGCATCCGCAGTCGCATCGTATTTAGATTTTTGAATTTGATCTGTCTCAGAACGATGGGTTGTTACTGACCAATCACGCGTTAACCTCCCTGATGCAAGAGGGCTATATGGAGTGACAGCAATTTTCTCTTCCTTACAAAGAGGTAACATTTCTCGTTCCTCTTCACGGTATACTAGGTTTAAATGATTCTGCATGGACACAAACTTAGTCCAACCATTTTTTTCTGCTATATGTAATGCCTTTTGGAACTGCCAAGCGTACATGGCAGAAGCACCAATGTATCTTGCTTTGCCAGCCTTTACCACGTCATGTAATGCCTCCATCGTTTCTTCAATAGGGGTATTGTAATCCCAGCGATGGATGATGTAAAGATCTACATAATCAGTTTCCAACCTCTTAAGGCTTTTATCGATTTCACTCATAATTGCTTTTCGGGAAAGGCCAGATCCGTTTGGACCCCTATGCATTTGTCCGTGTACTTTAGTCGCTATGACAACTTCATCACGATTAGCATAATCCTTAAGAGCTCGTCCAAGATATTCCTCGCTTGTACCCAATGAGTATACATTTGCTGTATCAAAAAAATTAATCCCTAAGTCGAGGGCTTTTTTTATAACATGGCGAGAGTCCTCTTCATTAAGTACCCATTGGTGAAGCCATTTGTTAGCATCTCCAAAACCCATACATCCAAGACAAAGTCGAGATACCTCTAAGCCTGTATTACCAAGTTTTACATACTCCATTCGATTGCTCCCTCTCTCTTGATTATTTGCCACTTTTATCGTGACTTATCATAATTAATTATGTCATAAATCGTAAATAAATCTTTAGCACATTACTATTAAGTTTTTGCCCAATACTCTCAAACTCTCTTACTGACTTAATGAATATCAGTTATAATGAATCAAAAATGAAGAAAAGGAGAATGAGTGATGTCCAAGAAATCCTACAAACAGCAAGGTGAACTTGCTACACTCATTGAACATTTTTCAAAGCAGGATGGTGTTCACCCTACCACTATTCCATCTTTATTTCTCATCCGCGAATCCATTAATACTGAACCCATTTCTAGAGTTAACGAACCATCTTTTTGCATGATCCTTCAAGGAGAGAAGGAGGTACTATTGGGAGAGGAACGATTTTTGTACGGTCCCGGTCATTACATTGTGGCATCCGTTGACTTACCAGTTACAGGGCAAATCATTAAAGCCTCAGCCGAGTCCCCATATTTAGCCTTCAAACTTGAATTTACTTGTAGCCAAGTTTTAGAGGTTCTAAATGAGACAACTATTAATACCTTTCAGGGAAAGAACGCAAAACGAGCTATGTATGTTAGCAAAATAGAACCATCTCTGTTGGACGCAGTAGCAAGGTTAGCATCTTTGCTAGACACTCCAAAACATATCCCTGTTCTTGCTCCATTATTAAAAAAAGAAATTCTCTATTGGATCTTACAAGGCCCACATGGTGAAGTGCTTGAACAAATGTCATTAGAAGGTAGCAATACCTTTAGAATAAGAGAAGTTATAAATCATATCATCAATAATTATGAAGAGTCTTTTCGAATTGAAGAGCTTGCCAAAATAGCAAATATGAGTGTTTCATCGCTACACCGACATTTTAAAGATGTAACGGCAATGAGTCCCATTCAGTTTCAAAAGCAACTGAGATTGCAGGAAGCGAGGCGCTTGTTATTAGCTGAGTCGACAGATGTAGCTGATGTCGCATTCAGGGTCGGATACGAAAGTCAATCACAATTCAGTCGAGAATATTCACGAATGTTTGGATTTTCACCTAGAGTAGATATAAACCGAATGAGAGAAAACTACGTTTAAGTAAAGAAAGGTTAAAAAAATCATTATCAATGTACACATAGCTACACGGATACATAACATTAAAACAAAAGATTTTTTAAAATTAAATATTGATAAAATGAAAAAATGGTATCCATTAGCCATCATGCCAGAGCAATATATAAGGGGGATAAAGGAAATGATAAATAAGCAAACAGAAATAGCTTAGCCTGTTTTAACAGAAGAGCAAATGGAACAGATGAATTTCACCTTGATTGAAGCCTTACATACAAATAAACAATTATATCTTACCTATTAAAAACAAAGTCAATACATCGCAAAGACAGGACTTATTCAGTTTCCATTTGAAAAAATTATCTTTCTCCATATCCACAACATAACTTTTTAGAATAGTAGTACCAATATAACTGAGATTAAGAGGTTGCTTACGAGTGAATTAAAATTTTTGTACCGAAACAAGAATAATTTTGTTAGTCATTATAAGATAGGAACTTGTACCCCTATGTGGTATGATGTATTGAAGATTATCTAATAATCTTAATATTTATATATGTTGGAGGGTTTTTTATGAAGTTAAAAATGAAAATCTGCAAAGGACTTAATCATGGTACGGGGGTAGTCTACTATGAGCCATAAAGTATATCATCCTTTAGGTGAAAGCTTAATACGTCAATTGGCTTTCATAGACAAAAACTGTACAGAATTTATTTCTTCCTATTTTTCTTCTGATACGAGAGAATATCTAAATTTCTTTTATAAGTATACTCATGAGGTACAAAAATACCTATTAAGCTTTAGTGCTCTGTCTGAAGATATTTCTGTTGTACCCAAAATTTTTATTGAAAGCCAGGTTTCGTTAATGTACTTGGACAACAAGCAAACTGAACAATTCACCATTTGCTTCCCAGATCAATCTGATCCGGATAAGGGAAATATTTCATTTTTATCCCCTGTTGGGAGTCAATTGTTATTACGTTCAGCTGGAGAAAAATTAGTATTAACAACTCCAGGAGGTAGCACCGAGGTATTCATTAAGGAGATTAAGTTTAAAAGTAATTGGTAGATAAAATTAAGTCCTTACCAGAGAGTTTGGTAAGGACTTAATATTGTTTTTTAATAGGGTTATCTACTAAATAATTTTGTGATAATTATAATGTGAAAAGAGGAAACTTTTAAAATGCTTTTAATAGAAATCTTTGTCTACCTCGGTATTATAGCTGCTGGTGTCTCTGGAGTATTAATAGGCATTAAAAAGCAACTAGATTTGTTTGGAGTTATTTGTTTAGGTGTCACTGCTTCTTTAGGTGGAGGAATTATCCGAGATTTACTGATAGGTAATATACCACCTGTTGCTTTCATTAAGCCTAGTTATTTTTTTGTTAGTCTAATCGCTGGACTATTAACATGGTGTTTTTACAATAAAGTATCTACAATAAAAAATATGATTATAGTTTCTGATGCTATAGGATTAGGTGTATTTACAGCTGTTGGTTCAAATACAGTAATGGTGTATCACGGAAACGATTCCTTTGTTATTATTGCTATGGGCCTTATAACAGGAATCGGTGGGGGTGTTTTAAGAGATATATTCGCAAAAGAAATACCTTATGTATTTAAAAAGGAAATTTATGCGATAGCATCAATTTTGGGGTCCGTTAGTCTTATTTTTACGTATGATAAAATCCCTCACCCTTTCGCTTTATACATTTGCCTTTTCGTTACTTTTACCTCTAGAGTCTTATCAGTTTTATTAAAATTAAATTTTCCTGTTTATAAAGTGGAGAAATAAACTTAAACTATAAGGTTCATTTTTGAATAAGAGAGTCCTTACATATATAGTATGTAAGTTGGTATTTAGACTATAAAAGAAAGCAGGACTTTAATGGCAGTTGTTATCATTTTTTCATGATTTCGGGAGTGCTTTTATTATGTATGCCGGGTGGAAGCGTCCATATGATGAAATTAGTTCGCCCCCTGACATATAGGTACTTAAACTCTTCTTCAATATTATTGGAAAATCATTGAAAGTTTCAGCCGAGAAACTTATGCGAGTCTCATTTATGGTTTTTGGGACTGCTTGGTCCGTGCTATTCCTTATAATATTGATTACACACGCATATTAGAATAAAAAAGAAGTTACCAAGGGGTGGCTTCTTTTTTATATTTGGAGTGGATAGGAAAGCTTACTGCAGTAGCTACATAGTATCTAAAGAATTCCGATTCCATTACCTAATTGGTATCTACCTCCACCATTTGTATTTGAAAAATATCTGACTCCATTATACCTAGCTTCTTCATTGCACTTTGCAAAGAGCGCTATTCCTCACTTCTAATTTCTCTCTTTGATTCATTTCTGAGAGTGAATACTCTAAACCAATCTTTTATATAGTCACATCTTCTTACAAATACGAAAAGAGCAACCATCATATACTGGCTGCTCTCTCCTAGCAAAAATGCACTCACACAAATGTGAATGTGAACGTATCCATATTATACTACTTCTTTAATAGAAAAAGGAATAAATTCTATTTACCTTTATACATAATTAATCGTTCTTTTGCTAAATTAATTAATTCCTTTAACTCTTCAACAGATTCCTTGTTATTACAATCACTTAATAAATCTATTGTATCTTGCAAAAATTGCTCTCTTCTTTTTACCCTTTTATATTCAGCCCTATATTCTTCTGCCATCCTTGCTGTTCGAGTAGAACCCTCACGAGGAGTCGGAACTTTTTCAAAATTTGAGGCACGAGGTTTTGTTTCTTTTTCATCAAACGTAGCGTTGTCTGGATTTCTATTCCTCAATCCTGATTGACCCAAAATACTCCTTGCAGCTCGTTCTCTTCCAATGGCCATTATCATTTCCCCTCTCTGCAATTGAGATTTGAAATAAACCGTCCTGTATAGATTCAATAACAATAAAATAAACCCTTCTTTAAATATTGAGTTATAGTTAAATAAAAAGACGGATTCTTTGAAGACCTGCCTGTCTAATTAATTTTTCCATATAGTGGTTAACCAAAAAGTAGCAATGTTCTCTAGTCATTTCGTGTAAGATTCCCTGAGAAATTTGTTTGTTTTTATCGATAAGGTTGAGTAATGATGGATAACAAAACGGATATAAAGTTATTTTCTGATAACAGAGTTAATCATCAGATTTATTTTTAAAGATATATGTATATGAATCTATAAATCTGGCCAGACTAATAACGTATTCCCCCTATTCCAATAAATTTGAAAAACCTTTGCCTATATAGGGCAAAGGTTTCTTTTTATATAAATAGTTTTCAAGATGCACATCTTCCAAAACTAACAGTAAGGTATTAACCTTAAAATCCAATTTTAAAGTTAATTATTAAAAATAAAAGCTTAAAATTACGACTAAAAATAAGTAAACGTTTACTTTATATTTCTGGTGTTTTTTATAGTTTTAACTGCAATAAAAAGCGTTAAAAGGGAGTTTTTTAATTTATTTTGTCAGAAAATAAAAATAATATTGACAATCAAGCGTTTTCATTTTATGATTATTTACGTAAACGATTACTATAAATTAAAAATTGAAAAAGGGGATGTTTTTAATGAAAAACAAAGTAAAATGGAGTGGCGTATTTCCAGCAGTTCTTATTCCGTTTAAGGACGATTATTCAATTGATGAAGAGGGCTTTCGTTCTTTAGTTCGCTGGGTCGCAGGTCATGAAGGTGTTAATGGAATTGTAGTAAATGGTCATACAGGGGAAATTATGACTTTATTGCCTGAAGAACGTGCAGAGGCCGTACGAATTGCAGCTGACGAATTAAAAGGTCGCATTCCTGTTATCTCTGGTGTTTCTGCAGAAGGAACAATCGAGGCTATCCAACATGCGCAAGCGGTAGAAAAAGCTGGAGGGAGTGGAATCCTCCTTATGCCTCCACATTCTTGGCTACGATTCGGGATGCAAGAAGAATCACCAGTACAGTTTTTTAAAGACGTGGCAGAAGCTATTAATATCTCAATCGTTGTTCACCAATATCCAACTTGGACGAAAACATCGTATACAACTAGCCAATTATTAGAAATGGCTGCTATTCCAAACGTTGTGTCTATCAAAGTTGGACAACGAGATATTGCACAATATGAAGTAGATATTCGAGCACTAAAAAAGAATGCGCCTGATGTTTCACTCTTAACATGTCATGATGAATACTTGTTACCTACTTTAGTTCAAGGAATTGACGGTGCATTAGTTGGATTTGGTTGTTTTGTACCGGATTTAATTGCAGAACTAGTGAAATGTGTGAAAGATCAAGATCTAACGGCTGCTAATGCCGTGTATGATCGTATCTTTGAATTAAAGCAAGCTGTATATAAAATGGATGAGCCTTCTTCTACCTCTCATTTACGTATGAAGGAAGCAATGTATCAACGTGGATTAATTAGTAGTTCATTAGCAAGACGTCCAGTATTACCTTTAAAAGAAGAAGAGGTAGAAGAGATTCGTCAAGGACTACTAAAAGTAGGATTACTAAAAGATGAAGTGAAAGCGTAATAAATGTTGTAGGTAGTGGGGGCAATCTTGCAACCACTACTCTTTAGTATTTAGGTGGGACTCGTTTATAATAGATAGATATACTTGACCCACGGAGGTATGTACTATGAGTGTAAGTATCAAGGACGTGGCACTTAAAGCTGGTGTTTCAACAGCTTCTGTCTCACGAGTATTGACAAATAAACCTGGTGTTGGTGCGAAAACGGCAGAACGAATTCGCAAAGTAATGGAAGAATTAGATTATCGTCCTAATTTAGGAGCAAGAGGACTTGTTAAACAAAATACAGGAAATATTGCAGTTGTAGTTCCAAGGGGATCGTTTATTTTAAATAACCCGTTCTTTTCAACAGTATTAGAAGGAATAGCAAAAGGAATTGACCAGACGGACTATAATATGATGATGTCGTTTACCTCTTCCCAACAGAAACGGCTGCTTGAAACTCAAGCCGTAGATGGTGTTATCCTTTTTGCACCTAGAAATGAGGAATTAAGCTTAGAATGGTTAGAGAGTATTCGATTACCGATTGTCGTAGTAGGTAGCTATTTAGAAGGATCCCCTTTCCCTTGTGTACGACCGGATGATGAAGATGGTATCAAACAAGCAGTGAATGCTCTCTATGAGCTAGGGCACCGAAATATTGGGATTGTAAATGGACCGATGAGTTCCATGCATAGTGTCAAGTGTTTGAACGGCTACAAAGAGAAAATGGATGAATTAGGTTTAAATTATTCTGCTGAAAATGTTTTTGAAATTGCTGAATTTGATGCTCTAAAAGCTACAACAGAAGTAGCTACGTTTCTAAAAAAACATAGAGACATTACAGGCATCGTTTGCTCATCTGATTATTTAGCCATCGGCGTTATTAAAGCAGCTGATATGATTGGCTTATCAGTACCTGAAGACTTATCCGTTGTGGGAGCTGATGATGTTCCGATTTCAGACTTTATAACTCCTGCGTTATCTACGGTTCATGTGGATTTACTAGGTATTGGACAAAAAGCAACCTCGATCCTGACGAGTATGTTAGAAGGGAAACAAATTCGAAAGAAAGACGTCGTATTCACGATGGAATATGTCGATAGGTCCACAACCGATAGGCCAAAAAAACATAACTAACATTCATACGTAGGCTCTAAAAAGATTTTAGAGTCTACTAGTTGTTGTCTTTTGTTGTAAACCTTTTCATTTTATTAAAATCTTATATTTCCACTTTAATTAAGTATTGTTTTATACATCTTAGGATCATTGTCATTGCGATTAGAGGGAATGGCTACTAAGGAGGATTTATGTATGAATACAGAATTAAACAGAAATTCTTCAGAACCCACTAAGACTATCAACTATGATCACGAAGAAATTGGTTTGTCTAACCGTGCTACTGAACTGCTTACACGTATAGAGAGCGTTCCCTTTTCACGTTGGCATATTAAACCACGTGTCATCATGGGTTCAGCCACATTTTTTGATGCTTTTGATGCATTATCTCTAGCATTCGTTTTGCCTGTATTAATTGGAATATGGAATTTAACTCCTGGTCAAATCGGTATTCTTATCGGTTCTGGATATCTTGGACAAGCGATTGGAGCTATCTTTTTTGGTTGGTTAGCTGAACGATTTGGACGTGTTTATAGTGCTAAATGGACCATCTTTTTAATGTCAGGAATGAGTATTGCTTGTGCGTTTGCGGGGAATTTTCATGCCCTATTATGGCTGCGTTTTGTGCAAGGCATCGGAGTAGGTGGTGAAGTTCCTGTTGCTGCAGCTTATATAAATGAACTTTCAGTTGCACAAGGACGCGGACGTTTTTTTATGCTATATGAAATGATCTTCCCTCTTGGGTTAATGATATCTGCGCAGATTGGCGCTTTAGTTGTACCTAGTTTTGGATGGAAATGGATGTTTTTAATCGGTGGAATTGGTGGATTAATTGTCTTTTTATTCTTCTTTAAATTGCGCGAATCTCCTCGTTGGTTAATTTCAAAGGGCAGATTCGATGAAGCAGAACGAGTAATTGAAGAAATTGAATCGAGTACGGATAAACGTATAGAGGCAAAAATTAGTGCACCTCAAGCTGTAGTAAAAGGAGATTGGAAAGAATTATTTTCCCCTTTTTACCGCAGTAGAACGCTAATTGTTTGGACTCTTTGGTTTTCTTCCTACTTTGTTGCGAACGGACTTAATAACTGGCTTCCAAGTTTATACAAAACAGTTTATAACCTTCCATTAGAAGAATCTCTACATGCAGCGTCACTAACGAATGTCATTCAAACAGTAGCTGTGTTTGCTTGCGCGTTACTTATTGATAGAGTTGGACGTAAAAGGTGGGCAACTATCGCTTTTCTAGTTGTAGGGTTACTTTTAACAACGCTTTGGTTTAACGGTGCAAAATCTGCTGAAAGTGTTATGTATTTAGGTTCAGCAGCATACGGCGTCATGGGAACAATTACGGTTCTTCTCTATCTCTATACGCCAGAAATTTACCCAACACGTATGAGAGTACTTGGAATCGCGTTTTCGACAGCATGGTTGCGACTAGCTTCAGCCATTGCTCCTACGATACTCGGCTTTGTATTAGGCGCTAAAGGTATTGGTTCTGTTTTTGTTCTATTCGCTTGTGTAGCTGCAGTAGGTGCATTCATGGCATTTAAGATGATTGAGACACGTGAGAAGGTGTTAGAAGATATTGCGCCATAAGCGATCCAGTTCTAAGAGGTAAGGTTAAAATAATCTTACCTCTTTTGTTAATGAGTACTGCAATGCGCTAATCCCTACACGTTATATCCTTACAGGTGGAAAAAAATAGTGAAATAATAATAGTTACATTAATTTTGCAGTACATAGACGATCACTAGATGAACCAGCGTTTTAAGTAACGTTATTTTTTATGGAGAGGAAGAATATAAATGATAAAAAAAGTGGAACATGTAGCTATAATTGTTAAGGATATGGATCAGGCCATTGAATATTACTCGGATATGTTTGACTTCAAGGTTCGTCTTCGAGGGTCTTCAAAAACAAAAGAGATGGCATTTTTGTTTTTGGACGAACAGCCAAGTGTAGAAATTGAACTAATTCGAGATATTAATCCTATGAGCGACTATAATAAAAGTGGAATTGTTAATCATCTTGCTTTTACAGTAGAGAATATGAACGAAGCAATAAACCACTATAAGAAAAAAGGAATTGAATTTTTATCTCCTGAACCCCAACCGACGTTAGAAGGGGGACGTATGATTTTGTTCCGCGGCCCCAGTGATGAACTGTTACAATTAGTAGAAAGAGTAGTAGTTATCGCCGAAAATCCACTGGCCTAGTCAGTGGATTTTTGGCTTTTTTAGTTAACATAAAACGTATTACAGGAACCAAACTCCCATTATCCTACAACATAGAAAAATGGGGCTTTGATTACCTATAATTACTTTCTATAAGTTCTCCTAAATTATCTAAATCTTGACTGATATTTAAGATAATCAAGTAATGCCATTCTCCTTTACGTTTCCCTAAATTGACTACTTGATGGACTTCAACTTGATCATTTCCATATTCTCTAGCTGCTTCACACATTTCCCATAACTTACTGCCAAACTCTGTGTTATCCCAATTTTTTATTGTCAAATCGATATAAGACTGGCTCTTTTTTAAATTCATATCCCACTCTCCCTATTACTAAAAATAACATTAAAGTAATAGTTTAGGTAGAAAACTTAGTTACCATAATCACAGTTATAGAAACAAAAGAAGGAGACTATATAAATAGCCTTCTTCTTTTTTAGTTTGCCCTTTATCATGCTATGTCACATAAAACCTAGACTCTTAACTCATTTTTTAAAGTTACGTATCGTCCATATTTTCAAGGGAAAACTAGCTGAAACAAGCACTTAGAGGAGGATAACTAATGAAACGATTAATGGCTGCCACAGTTCTTTTCCTATGGTTAACAGGAGGAATGGTCAGTTATACAGAAGCTGCTCCTCAACCGTCCATTAAACAGAAGCACACGGATTTCTATGATGCCTTTTTAATGTTGTTAAATCCCTATGCGGAGAAAGCGATTCGAACAAAATACCCTGATCGTAGTTATAGTTTGTGGAATGCAGATATTTTGAGTGTGAAGCGTGTATCGGGTGGATTCTCAAACTATGATTTCGTAGTGAAAGTGAAATACGACACGTTTACAGGTCCACACAACCCGCCTGAAGGACCTGTGGTCATCACATTTTCGGTGAAAAATGAGGTCAAGATTCTAAAAGTTGAAGGGTAACCGATGAAAAAAACGTTAGAAAACTTATTCTTAAATCTTTATTCTTTATATGTATACGATATACAAAGCTAGTTTACATAAACATTCTTTTCAGAACACATACCAAAAAGAACCCTGTTGGGAGAAGGGTTCTAGATGAGGCCTTGTTTCTTCTTTATGCAGGTTTTTATACAGTTTTGATTTATCCACATTTCAGTTCGAGGTGAATGAAGAAATCACGTATAAAAAGCCTGCCTTCTATACATATGTGCCAGCATATTATAACTTTACTTTATTACCCAAATTATTTATAATTTACAAGTCGGTTAGTAAGTTAATCACCACTTACTAAAAAGCTATCGCTTTCTCATGCTAGGCCAATGCTAATAGAATGCGATAGCTTCTTATGTATAAAGAAAGACAAAACTTACTTTGTTAATCTAATCTTATGTAATTCATTTAACAATTGATCAATAAACTGGCTGACTTGAAGTGCGTTGTCACTTGTCATTCCTTCTTCTAGTGCTACTTGAATCATATTCTCCCGGGCCTTTTCTATCTCTATAATCAAAGTCTGTTTTAAAACACCCTTATAACCCTGCAATGACCATCCCACCCATTTACCAAAAATGTTAATATTTATAACTTATTTAACAATAAATATATTACGCTCATATATCAACAGTTAACCTTTAAAGGGGACAGTTATATAACTTGTAAAACGGACCTAATAGCTTGAAATCGGGAAATAAGGGTGTGAATAGTCGTTTTGAATTCACACAAATTAATGGAAAATGTAGAATTTTTGGAATAAATTTGCTATTATTTAATTACTGTAACATTTACATTTCAACGAGTGTGACATAAAAAAGCTGCCTCATTCCCTGTATTGAGGCGGCTTTTTTATGTTGACCGTCATTATGTGAGATTAATTTTAATCCCACCGGAAGAAGCTGAGGCCCGTGGCTTTCCATCTCTTTGTTGTTTACCCACGCTCTTATATTTCTCCATCAATTCATGGATACTTGCTACTTGTATAAGACGGAAATAGTCTGAAGATACTGCATATCGAATAGGCGTAATTAAGATAACAGAAGGGAAGATAGCTGCTCGATCTTCAGGCTGCCACTGCAACGCTTTCCACTCATCCGAAAAGAAGAACTCCTCATAGAGGTGGATCTTATCCTGCATTTTTTGCTCCGAATACTGATTGCGTTGAATTTCAATCCAAAACGGAGATCCTTTAAAGATACAAAACAGATCGGGCTCAATTCCTCCTTTTCTTCCAGTGGGCTTATCTTCAACAATGACTTGTTTAGGTATACCATACGTACTCATTTGTTTATAGATTTCCAAGATAGAAAGGAAATGTAATATTTTTCGAGAGTTCTTTTTGATCTTTGCATCCACAGGTAAATAGACCGTCGGAGAATACTGCTGTGTACGCTCAATGAGCCCTAATCGATATAAACGTACCATGACGCTATTACACGCATTTACGGGCGATTTGAGCTGTTTAAAGAATAGATGAACTAATGAGTCTCGATCCACGGCTCTAAACTGGTTAATAAATGCCATGATGTCTTTATCACGTTGAGATAGTCGAAAACTCATCGCTGTTCCTCCTTCTCTAATAATCCGAAGATAGACTGTGACACGACCTCGAGTTGCGGCTCAGGATCTTTCACATGTGTTTTATAAGAAGAAAGTAGTTCCTTACAAACTTCTTCATCTAAAAAATAGGCTTGAAATTCTTTGACCTCATCAATTTTAATCTTCATGCGCCCTCTGGCTGCAGCATCGATTTCTTCGGCACCAATTACTCCAGCTACTTTTGCATTTATCGCATCGGCCTGCCTTCCAGAGATCCGGACCCGTAAGTTCGCTTTTAGTGCTGAATTTAACAAATCGGCATCGGGACGCTGCATGGCAATAATCGTATGAACACCTAGTGCTCGACCTTGGCTGGCAAACTGTTGGATCATCTCTACAAGATCCGTTTCTCTCTTCACAATGGACATTTCATCAATGACCACTACAATACGAGGCAGCTTAAAAGGTAGCCTGCTGATATGAGTGACCCCATGCTCTAACAGTAAGTCTCCTCTTCGATACATTTCAGTTCGTAATAAAGCAAAAGGTTTTCTCATGTCCTTTGCCTCAAAACAAAGCGCATCCACATGCTCAATCCCATGAAATAGCCCCAAATCAGCTCGTTTAAGATCCACCAACACTAAGCGCAAGTCTTCAGGAGAGGCATATTTTACCCATGTTGTGAGGATCACACGCATGAGACTGCTTTTTCCAGCTCCAATTTCACCCGATATTAGCAAGGTTTCTAGATCCGCAAAGTCCCACGAAATGAAGTTTCCATAGATTTCTTGACCAATACAGACAGGCAGCTCCATCTTCTCAATATGAGGATGGATTGTTTCATAATCATATTTAAGCATGGTAGGTAAGTCTTTGTGATGAACGGTAATACTAAAGTTTTTTAAGCTGCCATTCACTTCAATATTGCTGCCTAATACTTGTCGTAATGCCCATCTTTTTTTCGTTAAGAGTTCAGGATCAATGCCATTTAGTAAAGAAAAGGCATACCGAGTATAGTTATTATGATGATCGATCCGATGGATTTTCGGAAATTGATAGGAGGCACGATCCCCACGCTTTATGACTCGATAAATCTCTGCTGTACGAAACGCTTTAATAAGCTTCCCACGCAATTTTAGTTTTTCAAACATCTAAAACCCTCCTTAAAACATAAAAGTCGCAAAAAAGTAAAATAAGGCCCCATAAAAGGTGACAGGTAGGATAAAACGCATCACCTTTGAAAACTGATCGACCAGATCAATCACACCCCACCGTTCTAATATTCGTTCGATGAGAGCAACCCCTAAGACAATGCCTCCTATGGTCAAAATAGTGGAATCAAGCATGGCTAGTGGACTAAAAGGAACAAAGGAATAAGCCCTGAAGGGACGAGGTTTCGTTGAAGGTTTAGAGGATGGTTTATGGAAGAAGTTTCGAAAAGTATTATAATGCGTTTTTCTCATGTTGGTACCTTCTTTCATTCTTTTAATTTTTTTGCTTTTGACGTACCTGTTTTTTCAGCTCAACGCATCCGGTCGCCCCCTTCAGCTCCCTTACAGGTTCCACAAATGGCTTCAACAGGGTTATAAAGCTTGTATTAACGGGGTATCGATACTGAACTAGCTACTGATTAGATAACGGAGTTATAATACTTTAGATACTATGTAGCTACTGCGGTAAGCTTGCCTGTCCAATCGAAAAATAACAAAGAACCCTTACTGCAGTAGGTAATGAGGTAAGAGGTGTATTATTTCTGATTTTTCGAATTTTTGTTGACAATCTAAGAAAACAAGTGTAACCTTTGTTCTAGTTGAATAAATTGAATATTCTTATCTCGAGAGGTGGAGGGACTGGCCCTAGGAAGCCTCGGCAACAGACTGTTAAAGTACTGTGCCAATTCCAGTAGCAATTTGCTTGAAGATAAGAAGAGAATCCATAACGATTATTAACCTCTTCTTATTTGTAAGAAGAGGTTTTTTATTTTGAAAAGAAAGAAGGAAACAAAACCATGACGAAGACATTAGTGAAGGCTCCATTTAAAGCTGATCACGTAGGCAGCTTTTTACGAACGACTCCCCTTAAAGAAGCAAGAGAAGCGTATGCGAATGGGAAAATCAATAAGGCCGATTTAAAATCTGTAGAGGACAAAGAAATTGAAAAACTTGTCCAGAAACAAATTGAGGTAGGGCTTAAATCCATCACTGATGGTGAATTTAGACGCTCATGGTGGCATTTGGACTTCTTATCAGGCTTAGAAGGCGTAGAGGAGTTTGAAACAGAATATATCAGCCAATTCAAAGGTGCAAAAACAAAAAATAAAGCGATTAGGGTAGTAGGTAAAGTAGACTTCAATCATCATTATATGCTGGAACACTTTACGTTCTTAAAAGAAGCTGTCGAACAGTATGGTGATGGAAGCCAAGTTGCTAAATTCTCTATTCCAAGCCCCAACATGTTATTTACTCGAATTCAAGAAGATACATATTACAAGGGAAGCAGAGATCAATTTTATCATGATACTGTGGCTGCTTATCAAAAAGCTATTCAGGCCTTTTACGACGCAGGCTGCCGTTATCTACAACTAGATGATACTTCCTGGATTGATTTCGTTTCTGAAGAACGCATCAATGCGGTTGTTGAGAAGCTTGGTATGGATGTAAAAGACATTATCGATACTCGAGTAAGTTGCTTAAATGATGCTATTTCTAAAAAGCCTGAAGATATGCTCATTACTATGCATATTTGCCGTGGAAACTTTAGATCTACGTATATCACAAGTGGTGGCTATGATACTATATCCGATGCAATCTTTGCTAACTTACATGTAGATGGACTTTTCCTTGAATATGATGATAACCGTTCAGGAGATTTTGAACCATTAAAAAGTTTTACACGTAACAATCAAACCGTTGTATTAGGATTGGTAACATCTAAATTCCCTACATTAGAAGATGCTAAGGTCATTAAGCGAAGAATCCAAGAAGCAAGTGAATATATTCCTCTAGAAAACTTGTCATTGAGTCCTCAATGTGGCTTTGCGAGTACAGAAGAAGGAAACGAATTAACAGAAGAAGAGCAATGGAATAAAATTAATCACGTAATTCAAATTGCTCAAGATGTCTGGACAAATAACTAAAGAATGATTTAAAAGATATCTCTCCTGTCAATTAGGAGAGGTATCTTTTAAATCATGAGGTTTTAGGCAAGGTATTCCCTTAAGATTATACTATACCCATACGTCGGTTCCCTATTTTTAAAATAGAGCAATTCACTTAATAAGGATCGACTTCGTGACTTTTCTTTACAGCATCTTCTGTTGCTTCATTTGCAGCTAATGTACCTTGTCCATATTTTGATTTACCTGCTTTACGACCAGGTACCTCACTTGTATTTTTCATATCCTGCATTTCGTGTAGTTTCTTTTCAATACCTTCCTTCACACGTCGACCATATTCTTCATCAGCTTGTGTAAAATGAGAAATCATCGTTTCTTGGATTCGTTTATCACAAATAGCAAGTGCATCCGATAGATTTTTAATCAATTCATCGCGCTCCCAATCTTCAAAACTACGGTATGTGTGACCTGCCTGCCCATAATCGTTAGGACGGTCAATTGGTGCACTCATTGCGGCTGCATTATACGTTGGTTGATGTGGAACACGGTCTTTCTTATTTTCTTCCTGAAAGCCACCAAGCATTGAAGGCTCATAGTTAATATGTGGATTATCCCCAGATTCCTTTGGGTCACGAATATCCATTTGACCGCGCTGCTGATTCGTATGAATAGGCACTTTCGGTGCATTCACAGGTAATTTTAGATAGTTCGCACCTACACGGTAGCGCTGTGTATCTGAATAAGAAAAGGTACGTCCTTGTAGCATTTTATCGTCTGAGAAGTCCATTCCATCTACAAGAACTCCTGTACCGAAGGCGGCTTGCTCGATTTCTGCATGGAAATCCTTTGGATTACGATCTAGAACCATACGGCCCACTGCCAACCATGGAAACTTATCTTCCGGCCAAAGTTTCGTATCATCTAAGGGATCAAAATCAAGCTCTGGATGATAACCATCCTCCATAATTTGTACGAAGAGCTCCCATTCTGGATAATCTCCACCCTCAATTGCTTCGTATAAATCCTGCGTTGCATGTCCCACGTTTTTGGCTTGTATCGTATTTGCCTCTTCTTGTGTTAAGTTCCGAATTCCCTGCTTAGGTTCCCAATGATACTTTACTAGTACAGCCTCTCCCTTATCATTCACCCATTTGTAGGTATTTACACCAGACCCCTGCATGTGACGATACGTCGCTGGAATTCCCCATGGAGAGAACAAAAATGTAATCATGTGGGTAGCCTCGGGTGTACGGGAAACAAAATCAAACATTCTCTGAGGATTTGGCACGTTCGAAGCTGGGTCTGCTTTAAACGCATGAATCATATCAGGGAACTTCATTGCATCACGGATAAAGAAAATCTTAAGGTTATTCCCAACCAAATCCCAATTCCCCTCTTCCGTGTACATTTTTACAGCGAATCCGCGTGGATCTCGAGCTGTTTCTGGAGAATCTTTTGCTCCGGCAACTGTGGAGAAACGAACCATCAATGGTGTTTTCTTGCCCGCACCTGAAAATACCTTTGCCCGAGTATATTTCTCTACTGGTTCGTCCCCCACTTTTCCATATGTTTCAAAGTAGCCAAAGGCTCCAGATCCTCGTGCGTGGACGACTCGTTCTGGAACTTCTTCGCGGTCAAAATGAGAAATCTTTTCGATAAAGTGATAATTTTCAAGTGTAGCTGGCCCACGATTACCAATTGTACGAATATTTTGGTTGTCTCTTACAGGATGGCCCTGACGTGTAGTCAGCGTTTCACGTTTTATATCATCCTCGTTTGAAGCATTAACGTCTTTATTTTCTGCCAAAATGAAAACCTCCTTTGAATGATCACTTTAATCTTTTTCCCTGTATTGGAAAATGTATTCAATAATACTGAATTTTTCATGGTTTGTCTCTCATACTATGAATTCAAATCTATAAAAACCGTCATTAGTTTAAATTTAATCTTTTTTCACTCTTTGATTACAAAATAAGGTGACATAAGACTAAATAAGTATTTATTTGTGATTACCCCTTTAAATTTCAAAATAACTTGTGCTTCCTTTCATATCTTGCAGCTTTTCATAAAGACTTTCATACTCTTCTACCAACTGTACAGTTAGATTTACTTTGAAACAAATGACAGCTTGTTTAAATAAACTGAAAAATAAAATTTATTGAAACGTTGTTAAGAAAGAAAGAAATAACCCGATAGTAATTTAGTCCAATTTTTATTTGTAAAAAGTAAATTTAAATTCAAAAAGAGAAGGTATTTATATGAGAGAAAAATTTTCATTCAGAAAAAAAGATGATGATAGAAGGCTATCTATTCGAACCAAATGGATTTTATTTATTTGTACAACCACCTTTGTAGCACTTATAGGAACAGTTATCTTTATGCAAATAAGTATAGGCAACGTTTTAAAAAAAGATAATTTAAGTTCAAACAAAGTTACTGCCAAAAGTGCTTCTGAACAAATCAATTTAAATTTAAAAGGTTATGAGAATTCATTAAAGCAGCTATCAGGCGTAGTATCTAACGAAATAAATACCAGAGATTCTGTTACTGGCATCGACAAATTATTACAAACTGTTAAGGAAAATGATTCTACCATTATTTCAGCCTACTATATGGATGGAAAAACGGGAAAGCTTCATATTTCTCCTTATGCTGATTTTAAGCAGGATGTACATGAAACCAGAACATACAAAACTTTAACAAAGGCACCTAAAGTAACATGGATGGATGTGTACAAAGATAAAATTTCCGGAAAAATTATGACTTCTGTCGTTTCTCCGGTCATCGTAAGTGGGAAAATGATAGGAGCCCTAGGTTATGACATAGACTTAACTACAATTGGAGTTTCTAGAAGAAAAATAGAAAAGTATACTGAAAATAATCTTATTATCTTAGATTCACAAGGATTTGTGGTTAGTACTTTTATAAAAAATTCTGATGGGAAAAATATGAACCCCGAAAAAAGTGGTACTGTAGAGGGCGTTAGTGATTTAATATCACACAGAGAAAACTTTAATTCACAATATGGTTGGGTATCAAGAATTTATAAGAATGATTCTGTGCATTCTCTTGATGTGGAATTAAATAAGAAGGATTATACTGGCCAAGTGACAACAATACCTCATTTAAATTGGAAAGTGATTTCTTTAACACCCAAAGACATCTTTTCCTCTAAGATGAATGATATTAAACAAACTGGAATTATTTCGATAGTTATAGGTCTAATAATTGGGGCATTGTGTGCCTATTACCTTTCTGGCATGCTAAGAAAGGTTATACTTAATATTCAAGAAGTCTTAAAAAAGACATCAAGTGGAGACCTAACTACTGAACTAAGTATTTCATCAAGGGACGAGTTGGGAGATCTAGCAAAGAGTTATAACGAGATGCTTGCTGGCATGAGACAATTAATTTTTAAAGTAAAGAACAATGTCGTATCTGTCGAAACAACCACTAATGGCGTCAATACTATTGCTTCAGAAAATAACGTCGCAATTGCTGAAGTTTCCCAATCCATAGAGGAAATCGCAATGGGAGCATCAGCTCAATCAAATCAAATTGAAAATGGTTTACATACCATTAAAGAGTTAAGTATTGAAATTGACTTATTATTAGAGCAATCTAATATGGTTGAAAAAGAAATGAAAGAGGCTTCCACTCAAGTGCGAGTAGGCGAGGAACAAGTTGAGGGATTAAAAACCTCTTATAAAAACCTAGACCTGAATTTTAAAGATATTACACTAATGGTTTCAAATTTAAATAACAAATCAAAGACTATTGCAAATGTGACTGATCGCATTTCTGAAATAGCCGAACAAACTAATTTATTAGCTTTAAATGCTTCCATAGAAGCTGCGAGAGCAGGTGAGCATGGCAGAGGATTTGCCGTAGTAGCTCAAGAGGTTAGACGTTTAGCTGAAGATTCGAAACAAGCGACTAAAGACATTAACGAAGTTATAAATAGTATACTTAAAGAAAATAGCACACTTGTTAATATGATGACAGAAACAACTCAGACTAACTTTGAACAAAGCCAGGCAGTAAAAACAGTGAGTGAATCTATGACGTTTATTACTGAATCTTTAACAAAGGCAGTAGATTCTATCGTTAGAGAAACTGAATCCATTAACAGTATAAATCAACAAAAAGAAGTCGTTATTCAGATGATTCAAGAAATAAGTGCTGTTTCTCAACAAACTACGGCATCTGCTCAAGAAATAGCATCAATAGCTGAAGAGCAATCCGCATCTTCAAATGAGCTAACACGTCATACGGACCACTTATCTAAATTGATTATTGAGTTAGATACTGCAGTAGAAAATTTTCAAGTTGAAATACGCTCTTAAAGTAGATATGGTGCATCTCTAACTATAATCGATAACAATAACCAATTAGTGTGATGGTTATTATTACTTGAAGAACCTGAAAGTGAAGAAATAACTCAACTACTAGAAGAGATTGCAGTGCAAGAGGGTCAATTATCATAAAAGCAAGAGATAAACGGGCATTTGTAAATAAAGATCCAGAAATCTTATCCACCTATAAATATTAACTTATAATCCTTAAGGAAATATATTTAGATATATATACTTATATTAGATCGTTTTAACTTACAAATTAAGGGTAGGCGAACAAGTATGGGAGGTAATGATGATGAAGGATTCTGAGAAAAATCTTCCTGAAGAATGGATGAAGCTAGTTAGAGAAGCAATGAATTTAAATGTGAGCAAAGAACAATTTAAACAGTTTTTAGAAGAAAAAGCTGAAAATAACAACAAAGTAAAAAACATTAGATAATGAATATCTAATGTTTTTTACTTTCAAGAAATTTGTTTACTATCTAAAAACACTTAGTTTTTATATTTTGTTACTTGAACTTATCTTCTAAAACCATCTGCATATTGTTTTGGGACAGTCGTTTCTCTTTTCAATGTAGATGCAGCTTCTAATGCCCAATGAGGGTTTCGTAACATGCCTCTTCCCACAGCTACAAGGTCTGCATCCTCATTACCGATAACAGCATTTGCAAGCGCAGGATCATCTAATCTTCCAACAGCGATGACTGGAACATTGAGAGCTTTCCTAATCTCTTGAGCTAATGGTACTTGGTAGCCTGCATGCGTGCCGGGTCTCCCACCAGCACCGATAGGACCTTCACCTCCTGAAGAGATATGAAACATATCTACGCCAGCTTCTTGATAGTCTTTTGCAAACTCGATACTTTCATTAATGCCATATCCGCCTTCTACATACTCTTTAGCAGATATCCGCATGATTAATGGCATATCTTCCGGTATTTCAGCTTTTGCTGCTTCAATAATTTGTCGGCCAAATTTAGTCAGATCTTTTCCATACTCATCTTCTCGTTTATTTGTTAAAGGAGAGTGGAATTGATGAATTAAATATCCATGAGCACCATGAATTTCAATAGCATCTACACCAGCTTTCACAGCACGCTGTACAGCTCTACGGAACTTCTTTACCATTTCTTTCACTTCATCTGTTGAAAGAGCTCTAGGTGTTTTTGATTTTTTATCAAATGGAATAGCCGAAGGAGCAACTGGTACCTCTGCATCTTCAGCTTTACGACCAGCGTGAGCAATTTGGATGCCCACTTTAGCTCCGTAACGATGACAAGCTTCTACAATTCGTGCTAAAGCAGGAATTTGGTCATCTGACCATAATCCTAAATCATAATCTGTAATACGGCCATCAGGTTCCACATCTGTCATTTCAATTATAATAAAACTAGTCCCACCGATTGCACGATTTACATAGTGTAAGTAATGCCAGTCAGTAGCAATTCCATCCTTTTTTTCAACAGAATATTGGCACATTGGGGGCATCGTAATACGGTTTTTTAAGTCCAATCCTTTTATCTTATAAGGGCTAAATAAGTGATCCATAATAAAATCTCCTTTAACAAAATTATATGCATGCGCACGCATATAATTTATATCATTCTTTATTTCTTGTCAATTTATATGTTTATAGTTTATGCTCACACTATAAAGGTACACGTGGACCAAGTGATAAATAAAAATGACCTAGTAAATTTTACTAGGTCATTTTTATTTATCAGTTAAGATAAACTAATTTGTAAAAAACACATGCATTACGTCATGATTCGTGTAATAACGTTTGTAACTCATGATGAATATTTTCCTTTGAAAACGCAGATTGAAGAATGGTATAAACAGTATCTAAGCATCCCTGTAGTTTTTCTGAACCTTTTTCAGTCAGACTAGTATAGATACCTCTCCTGTCATCCTCACATATATGTCTTTGCAAAACTCCACAACTCTTAGCCTCAAGTCTACCTACTAATCGTGACATAGCACTTTGGCTTAATCCAACCATCTCTTGTAATTGCTGTAGTCTTAATTTTTTATCACTGCTTTGAGATAAAAAGTAAAGAACGTAAAATTCTTTCAATGATAGATCATAATTTTTTTGTAGAGCCCTTTCAAGTTCATTAGCAATACGTAGTTGAATATTAGTAATGGATATCCAATTATTTAAAAGTTCGTTTTTTGGATTGGTTGTCATATGAATTCCACCTATTCTATCCTATATAGCACTTTAATCAATTATCATAATGTATACAGATATGATGTTCAAGTTCTATTATATAACAATTCATCAACTTTTAATTAGATGGTGGACAAATGAAGTAGGAAGCTAGGGGATTTATTATTGATATTTATACTTTACATACAGATAAACAATAAAAAAGATGCCTGTAGGCATCTTAATAAGCTAAGTAAAAAGCTTGATTCAACTTGATTAAGACCTTTCTATATTATTTATCTTTGATTTATTGTTTAACGACTTCATCAATTTTTTTCTTAAGCATTCTATCCTCTTCAATTAAGTTTCTTTCAATCATGGACAAATAATTATCCATAAGTGCAATTAAATTTTCATCGTATATATTACGAGTAAGAGTAATTAGTTCAGTAAAGTTAGGTAATTTCCCATATAAGTCTTTTGTTGAAAGAGCTCCTAAAAAAAATTTATTTTCATGCGGTTTAAAATTCTTTAAAATTTCAAGTAATAACTCTTCTCCCCTTTTTGTTAACTCAATACATGTATTTTTCCTTTTGACTTTCTTTTCTATGATTCGTAAATACCCTTTTTGTTTCAACCTTTTCGAAAAATTAAAAGCTGTTGTCATATGCATAGAACCAAATTCAGCAAGTTCCATTATAGAGATATATGGTGCATTGTATGCCATGGATAAGATATGTGTGACCGTCAAGACTTCGTGGCTCTTTCTCACTTTTGGTGAAGGTAAACGTCGCTATATGTCAAAGACATGCATTATTTTTTCAGAAAAACAACTCTACCTATAATAATGGTATGAGCACTCGTTTTTTCAACAGCTCATCACTTGCCCGACCATACATCATACGTTTTAACATCTTCACACGATGTATATGTCCTTCAGATAGCCCATTACTTAAAGGATCAACACAAGCAGCCATTACCCCTTGTAAATCTTTTTCTATATAGGTTATAAAGGTATCGAGAGCTGGAAACGAATACATTTTACATGTTTCAATCCAACCAGGTATGCCTTGATTACTACGTTTACTCACGATGTTTCTAAATTTACGTGTCACTTCAAATAATTGTGGTATTAATGGAAACTCTTTTAAACATGCCGAAGGTAATGAATCTAACCAGTTTCTATTCTTTTCACTCCATATTTTCCACAGTAGGGAAGCTCTAGACAAAGAATGCGTTGTGGCACTGGCTCTATATTCATGACGAATTCTCGAAACGGCTTCATTTAAAGTAGAGCGACATCCTGTATAGCCTATCTTTTAAGTTCTGCCTCCATACGACTCGTCGTCCACCCAGATAGGTTCCATTGACGTAATTGATTTAGGAATGGATCTAATAGTCTTACACGACTAATAGGCTCTTTTTCTTGCGTCTTAAATCTTTATAGACCGTATTACGTGAAATATGCATTTGACGCGAAATCCAAGCAATGGATTTCCCTTTTCTTTCCACTCTTTCACTTCTAAGGCGCGTTGCCAAACTTGCTCAGCATACTGATGGCGTTGAACATCTGTCTTGCGGATAATAAGTGGTTCTGTTGTAGGATTTTTTATATTCTGTTTTTCTCCATATAGATGGAAAAGATTGTTGTAAGGTCTCTCGAATTGCTGTAAATAAACCTTTCAGAATATGCCAACGGTCCGTAATCTGATAAGCATGAGGCAGCGCTTGAGAGATAGCCTTAGCGTATGTGAAAGAACCATCACGAGTCACCGTTTGAATCGTTGGATGCTGTTCGAGCCATTTTACGACTGTTTCTTTATCTCTCCCATTTAAAATAGCGATGGGTCTTCGGGTTTCTTGATTGATAATAATCGTACCGTAACGACAACGCTTCTTAAATGCAAAGTCATCAATCCCAATATGAACCGGCGGTTCATAAGAAGGCAGCTTCAATTTATGAAGCAGGCGTAAAAGCGTATGATGACTGGTTACAATACCTAGATGCTTAGACAGCCGAGATGCTACTTTGCAGCTCGTAGATAGTGCGATTGACTTTAACATCTCTTGTAAACGTTTGGTTTTGCGTTGATAGGTCCCTAACCACGTAAATCTTTCTGTAAAAATAGCTTGTGGGCAACTACAGTCATCGCAAAAAAACTTACGTGTTTGTATCTTTATATATGTTGTTTTACCATACGCCGGTACATCCTGAAGGGATCGAACATATTGGCTATGAATACGGTGAGATAGAGTATGACAAGACGGACATATACAAGAGGAATGTTTAGATTTTACTAGATACATATAAGATTGATCTTCTTGTATAACTCGTAAGCATTCTATATTAGTGAAAGAAGAAAAAGGCATGTTGAGATTCGCTCCTTTTTATTTCACTATATCATCTATAAAGCACCTTCACCAAAAGTGAGAAAGAGCCATGCTATTTTAGCAGTCACATCACCAGAAGAAAGTATCAAATCCTATGATGAAGTGGTCTACTTTCCAGCTGATAAATATTCCAAAACGGCAGCGTTGTGAACATGCGATTGATAAAGGGTAGTCAGATATTTGTATCATTGATTGTAATAGGGCAGATTCTTGGATTTCTTATTAAGTAGATAAATTTGCGGGTGGGCCTAAAATTTTAATTGAGATTAAATAAGGAGAAATAAATTGCCTCAGGCTATTGTTATAGTATTAGCACTGTTTTTATTTATATCTCTTATAAGAAACAGGTTATTTAACGCTATTTTGCTTACAGGGGTTCCCCTGACAATCATTACAGTAGCTCATGAGAGTTTTGAACTATTGAGTATGCTTGATGTTTCAATTGATGGATAGGATAAATCTAAGGCATAAAAAGTAGGGTGAGTAAACTAATGAAAACAACTGATATTGTTTCAAAAGTAGATGAATTAGGGTGTATAGTTATTCACCCTGGACTACACAAGATATTGTTGAATCAAACAATAGAGAAAAAAACATTGAATAAGTGTTTATTAGGAAAGGATAATATTGAAATTTGGATATTATAAGGATTAGTCTTTTAGTGATGTTATTATTTGTTTTTGCACTCGTTGTTTTTTTGAAAAATCTAAAGGTGCTTGCCCAAATCTATATTAACAATACTCAAGCTTATCATAATGCATCCTATAGAAAAGAAGTAAGAAACAAACTTTTAATTAGATTTACATTAATTAATGGAGGTACTATACTAACTTTAGTTATTGCGTATTTTATAATTACGATTTACGTCTTTCAGTGAGAATGTTTTTTAAAGAACTTATATATAAGATTTAAAGATTGAAACAATTAAGAGAAACTTTAATAAATCAACGATATATAAAATGCTGTATAAATCATCAAGGCGAAAAGTAAACGAGCCCTTGGTTCGAAGTGCCCCCAATGGACTTTATTTTAAAGGGATTTGTTTTCTGATGTTGAAAGTAAAAATCATAGACTATAAAGGGGGGGAATACAATGAATCCATATGAACAATTACAATTAAATAAAGAAGTAGAAGAGATGGCTAAACAACGAATTGAAATCCATAAAAAGCGAATGGAATTATCTGAAGAGCTAGAAAATAACTGGGATAATAAAGAACTCCAAGATAGAATCATTGAATTAGAGGAAGAAAGCCAAAAACTCAAGAAAAAAATTGAAGTTTTACAGGCTAACTATTAAGCATCCTTTCAGGGTGCTTTTTTGGATTAGAGTGTTTTTACCAGAGCTATATGTGTGAACTTAAGTGAATTACTACTTTCTTACACAACCTCTAAAAGTTTTTCTATGAATGACTTCAGTGTCGAGATGTTCAGTTTAGAAAAAAGACAAGTAGCCTATTATTTATATTGGAATAACTGCATATAGCAAGCATCACCTATTTTGCTAGCATGGCCAACAAAATAAAAAGGCAAAAGGACGTTACTTCCTTGCCCTGTAAGCTTTTGCCCTATTATAAAATGTAGCTTTTTTTCATTCCTACTTCATCCATAAATACTACGACAGTGATCTTTCCAGACGTTCATTCTTTATATGCTTTATCCCACTCCTTTGGAAAAGTAATGATGGGAGGCCAAGGTGTTTCCCTTTAGATTGAGCAATATCTATGCCTTCTCGTTGATGCTTTAAAATAGTTGAAGGGTGCCAGTTTTATACTAATTTCATTTTCAGGTGCTGGTTACGGATAAATAATTTTTGCAAAGCATTGATTTTTATAGAAAGCAGGGTTTTCAGGCCCTTTATCTAATGTTATTAAGTAAGAAATATATAGAAATCATATTATTTTAGATTCTATACATTCTAAAAATAAGAGAATGAGGTGGATATGGATGAATAAAGCAGAATTAGTCAATACCGTTGCGATAAAAACATCATTAACGAAGCGAGACGCTAGAAAAGCTGCAAACGCCTTATTTGAAACGATTTCTGAAACTCTTGCTAAAGGAGAAAGAATCCATTTGATTGGATTTGGGAAATTTGAAGTGCGAGGACGTGCAGCTCGAACGGGTTGTAACCCACAAACTGGTGAAAAAATAAGCATTCCTGCTTTTGAATTTCCTGCTTTTAAACCGGGCAAGGATCTTAAAGAAGCTGTTAAATAAGTATATATTTAACATTAAAGTCGATTACTATGAAACTTTTTGATTGTAGAAAGCCTTTATCTTGAATAATACTTTAATTGTTTCGTCTTTTGAAATCAATAATATTTTAGCTGATGGGCAATGCTTTGCCCATCGATAGATTATCTAACCCCATTATTATCCTCTGGAGATCACGGAGTAACCTTTCTAACAAAATAAGAGACATAGAATAAACACTTGTATAAGCGAAATAACAAAAAGCACATTTGTTAACTGAAAGACAAACAAATGTGCTTTTTTATTACTATTTTTTATTTTGTTTTTTTAACTTTCCAATTCCAAATTCTTTCGCTTCTTTGTTAAGAGATTTAAGGAGACTAACCGTCATTAAAACCATAACAATCGAAAAAGGAAGAGCTGCAATAATCATGGTATTTTGTAAAGCCTGTAGGCCTCCTGAATAGAGAAGGACAAGAGCTATAGCTGTAAGTAACACACCCCAGATGACCTTTACACTATTACTAGGATTTTGAGAACCATTCGTTGTCATCATTCCTAAAACATAGGTCCCTGAGTCAGCTGAAGTGATAAAGAAAGTGCCAATAAGAATAATAGCTATGATTGATAAGGTTGTTCCCATTGGGTAGTTGGCAAATACACCAAAGAGTGATTCTTCTGTTGCTAATTTTGAAATAGAAGCAATCCCATCATGTTCAAGTAACATCCCTGCACTACCGAATGTAGCGAACCAGATGAAACCGATAAGAGAAGGAATCAGTAAAACACATACGACAAATTCTCGGATAGTTCTTCCTTTCGATACCCGAGCGATAAAGATTCCTACGAATGGAGACCACGCAATCCACCATGCCCAATAAAAGATGGTCCAACCATTGATCCAGTTACGATGTTCTTCATTAAGTGGAGCTATACGAAAACTCATATTAATTAAGTTCTGCAGATAAGCACCAATTGTATCTGTAAACAAATTTAACGTAAATAGAGTTGGACCCAATATAAACGTTAATAGAAAAAGTGCCAATGCAAGGATCATATTAGTATTACTAAGAATTTTAATCCCCTTACCTAAACCTGTTAATGCTGAAACTATAAATAAGATCGTAACAACTAACACAATAAGGAATTGACTCGTGAGATTGGAAGGAACGTTAAATAAATAAGATAATCCTCCGTTAATTTGAACAGCACCGAATCCAAGGGTCGTAGCAACACCGATAACAGTTGCAATTACGGCAATAATATCGATTATCTTTCCTATAAAGCCATCTGCCTGTTTTCCGATAATTGGTTTTAATGTAGCGCTAATTAAGCTACGCTCTCCTTTTCTAAAGGTAAAGTAAGCCAATGAGAGAGCAATAATTCCATAAATCGCCCATGCATGGATGCCCCAATGGAAGAAAGTATATCTCATTGCATCTTTCATTGCTTGATCTGTCCCTGTTTCCCCCGTTGGAGAGCTAATCGCATAGTGACTAATTGGTTCAGCTGTACCATAGAACACTAAGCCAATCCCCATTCCTGCACTAAAGAGCATAGCAAGCCAGGTTGGGCGTGAAAACTCAGGCGTGTCCTCCTCTTTCCCAAGCTTAATCCGACCAATCGGACTAACCAATAAGTACAAACAAACGATAACAAACAACGTTACAACAATTAAATAGTACCAGCCAAACGTATTTGTAATAGCATCTTGCAGGCTACTTGTTACATTTTCAAGTGTTGCAGGCATTGTAACTCCCACAAGAACAAGAAGAGCCAGTATGACTACCGAAATATAAAAAACTATTGAAACATTTTTCATGTTAAATTAAAAACTCCCATCTTTGATTCATTCGCAGAGGGTATTACTTCGATTGGAGAACATTAGAATATGCAAAACCAATTTAGACATTGTACTTTTTTATGAAGCAATAGTAACTAACCCTTAAAGATTGCGTTAATAAAATACCTTAATTAAATTATTTACACTTTACTTAGCTCATATTCCGTATTTAAAACAATTGAGCATTGAATAACTCTCGATCTGCCAATAAACTAAGGCGCCTCCCAAGAGCATTCTTTTTCTTATAATTTAATTAATACTCTTCATCTTTTTTGAAATGTCGTTTATTTGTCTGTTTTTTGTCTCGTGGACATGCTGCTCTGATGGACTTATTTCAGGGGATATTAGTAGACTGCTTACTAGTATAACACTACTCATAAACAAATGTCTTGTCACCGACTATTTTTATCACAATAATGTTTTTCTGATAAATATTAGTTTTGTCTAGTTTAAATCAATAATGTCAGTAGGATTAAAGTGTACATCTTACTGTATCCTATACATTCCTTCAATTCCTGTTAGATCCTCTTGGCAATCCGAAAGGGTTTGAAGTTTACTATAGAGCGTACTTATCTTTAAAATAATTATGTCACTATGTATATGGCTTAGAAATTCATAAGGGTTACGAGTGGGATCGTCAATAATTTTGTTTGTAAGTAAGGACTTTTTTGTTATATATTGTTGAAAAGGATATAATTTATTGAATAGAGAGGTAAACTAATAAGAGATTTGAATAATAAAAAAGTTAACTGGGGGAAAGAACTAACTCTTTCTCTAGAGGATGAACAACACAATATATTCTCTATTCGTTTATCGGGCATTACTGAAATTCATTAAGTCTATCATCGCGTAGTTACATTATTTAATATGCTTATTACAGGGAATGTTAATGATAACGCTATAAAAAAGAGGAAGAGAACTCTCTTCCTCTTTTTTATGATTTATTTACCTTATTAGTACTATTTCTTGTGTCCACCAAGTTGTTGTTCAGCTAATGCTACAAGACGTTTTGTAATTTCTCCACCAACGGAGCCATTAGCACGAGCCGTTGTATCAGGTCCCAGCTGTACTCCAAATTCTTGTGCAATTTCTTGTTTCATTTGATTAACTGCTTGTGCGAAACTAGGGACCACTAAATTATTTGTACGATTATTCTTTTGATTGTTTGCCATATTCATGATCTCCTTTTCTAATTTAATTAAACATTTATAGAATGTGAAGATTCACATCAATTTATACTAAGAATTTAAATATAAAAAGAGCTCTCTAATATATGAAGATTAGAGAGCTCTTTTATGATGGGAAATAAGTTGCTATTTACCTTTATCACTCCAGCATTCTAAAGTATCACCGGGTTGGCATTCTAAGGCTTTGCAAATTGCTTCTAAAGTTGAAAACCGAATTGCCTTTGCCTGTCCATTCAAAAAATAAATAAAAAACCTACTGAACAGTCAAAGATATAAACATTCTTTAGCTGTTTAAAGGGACTACCTTCATGTTATTAGTTTATATTTTATAAAGAATATTCCTGACTTTTAACTAGTTAAAAGTATTTTGCCCTTAATTTTAGTAGTAAGAGCTTTTTTTACATCTGAAAGATGGTATTGAACTTGAGGTTTTGTTAATATTAACTGTTTCTCATGAACAAATTGTATAAGCTGATAAAATGTTTCGTGCCATTTTCGTGTAGAGACTTTTTGATTCCAATGACGTAAATGAAATATATTTGTATTTATTTTATTGTTATTCATAATTTCTGTCCAATTGACAGGTATTCCTGATAAAAGACCTATAGTCAAAAATACTCCATTTAGACTGACACAGTAGGATAAGTTTGTACCAGCTGATCCACCAATAGAGTCAATTGCTGCTTTAGCTCCACGACCATTCGTCAATTCCATAACCGTATCGTAGAGTGGAGTCATCTCTGTATTAATTACATATGAAGCGCCAAGTTGAGTTAATTCCTCTGTGTAGATATTATTCCGTGTTACTGCAATCAAACGAAACCCTAAAATACGGGATAATTGAGCAAAGATACGACCAATAGAAGAACCGCAGGCATTTACTATTAGGTTATCTCCTGGTTTTAACGCTAATATTTCCGTACAAATCACCCATGCTGTAATAGGATTGATATAAAGCTGTGCTGCTATGTAATCTTCTAGATAATCTGGAACTATAATCGCTAGTTCAGCTGACGTTTTTACAAACTCCTGCCATGTACCTTCACCTCGTAATGGTAATACACGTTTGCCAAGAAACCATTTAGAAACAGATGGACCTACCTCTTCTACGATACCAACTCCTTCATATCCTGGAATGGCAGGCAAAGAAATTCGATTTGAATAGGCCCCTTTAATAGGAATTAAATCAGATGGATTGATTGGTCGAGTCTTCATTCGTACTAGCACTTCACCAACTCCAGGATCTTTCACTTGTTTATTTTCTATTTTTAGAACTTGTTGAGGTTCTCCGAATTCATAAAATTTAATGCTTGTTGCTTTCAAGATAGGTAGCCTCCTTTAGTTTGTTCATTTATATAGTTATATTGTACAACCTCTTTATTTCCAGTTCGCATCACAACTATTGCAGGTAGCTTGAAAGGAATTTTAGTTGGAGTTTTAATTCATATGATTTGGGTATTTTATTAAACTATAAACAAAAATATATAATCCATGCCGCGCAAAAATAATATTTAATTAACAAGCTGACTTATTCCGTACCAAAGCCAATACTAATACCCAAAAACATTGACTGCATTTAATAAAGGGATTTAGATATCTGAGGAAACGCATATATATCTTTATTTCTATTTATTTTTCAACCAGACCCATGACAAATGGAGTAAGGTCACTCAATTTTTCTTTATCGCTAAGGATTTCTAAAAAAACATTGGAGACACGTTCAGGTATAGGTGTTTGACTATCTACAGTTGCTGTCAAAAAATAATATAAAAAATCAAAATGATTTTCTCTTCTCATTGCATCAATTAAATAATAAGCATAAAGATTACTATTTAATAGCTTTCCTCTTAAAACTATTCCAAAATCATACAACTCGTTAACAGTTGTATTCACAAGCTCTCGTCCCTTCTAAGCTTTATACGGGTAAAAAATGAATTCTACATAAGGTTACTTGTATAAGATCATAAATATAATTGATGTATCTACTATATATTAAAAAAGGTTTATAACAGCAATAGACGACCTATTCATTTGGATTAGAATCGTGAGGTCGCCTACATTATTTTCATATTCATTTTTTATCCTTTCAGTTTGCTTTATCAATAGATTTATTCTTCTGTATTTTCATCTTCTAACTGCCTTGGACTATCATCATGACATTGATTAAATAAGTAAGGTACGAATGCAGTTCAAATCGGTCCTTCTGAATAAAATCAGACCATATTTATTTGTTTTCCTCCATCATTCCTCTTCCTTTTTTATTTCATTTCTTTATCTTTACGGTTTCCTAGCTAGTAACCTTTTACATGTACAAAGTGACCTTAAAAAATAGAGAAAACTCTTTACTAAACTAAAATCAAACAAAAGAAATCAATAAATATCTTCAACACCAGATAAGCGAATTAAAAAAATATTTTGTTTTTCATCTCTTAAAGACAGTGTCTGTTCATGGAGATTAAGATTATAAACACGACCTTTACACGTTTGTAGTGACTCATTTTCATAATAATGAACCGTAACTAAACCATTTTTGATGAGTTTTTTTAAAAACATAGATTAACCCTCCTTTTAACAAGTGAGTTTCAATTAGCAAAAATCTAAAAAGATAGATCTTGGATTGCCGGATTAACTATTTGATACTCTGTTTCCAACTCATGTAAGGTTAATTCATAAAGCTGTTTGTTGCCTTTTTTATAGATTCCTAAATGAATTAAAGAGTCTATAATTAAGTTTTTTTTACGTTGTATATCGGAGCAGATTTGTTTACTCATTACTTCACCGCCTAATTTTAGAATAGCCTTTTGTATGATTGTCGAACTATCTAATTCATTATAAAACTCGTCAGTTACAAGAAAATGAAAACCAAGTAAAACTAATGTAGTAAATAAGTAAATTCGATTAGTCATGTGTGTATATGTCCTATCTATTTACTTTAGAGTCAACGTTTATCGCATCAATTCATAATAAAAAATATCCTCATGAATTCCACTTTTAAGCAGTTCCTTTTCAAAACTCTTACATTCTTTTCTCCAGTGATCTGATTCTAAAATACAAAAGACTGTATTCATTATCCACTGTAATAATTCTCTATAAAAACTAACATTAGGTATATTATGGTATCCTTTTTTAATTAATGAAATACTTTCTACAAAACTTCCTTTAAACTTACATAAAATCACAAAGTAAGACTAAATAATCTCATAGTAGGTGATGAGTAGATGATTATAGAGTATGTACTCTTTTTTATATGCTGGAGGTTGGCCTATTGGCTTATCTTTTTCATGAAGTAGGAAAGAAATAGCGAGATGTCCCAACGACTAAAGAAAAATGTAAAAAGGAGCAAGAGGATTCTGGTTAATCAGATGTTTTAAGTTTTAAAAAGAGTGAAAATAAGAGTGAATAAAAAAAGAAAAGGAAAACTCCTTCTCTTTTACTATAATAGAGTGCAAAATATACGTTATAACGACCGATAGGACATTATTATTTTGTATAACGCGAGTATGACTCTTTAACAAAATGGATATTTACAACGTTAAAATTCTTCCATGCTTAAACTTTATTTTTAATATAAATTAGAAACTTATTTTATAAGAATTGAGACTGCACTATACATTAACAATAAAGCCATAACTATATTAAATTGATTTCTATACTTTGAGAGGAATTTTTGAAAAAATGAACCAAATAAGCTCCAACAGAATGTACTCATAAAGCCAATAAGAGCTAGAAATAGCGAATACATTAGTAAGCTAAAGTTTGAATTGTGATATGGAAGGATGAAGGTTGCTATGGCAGTTATACCATATAAAATGCCTTTTGGATTTATAAATTGTAAAAGCATCCCCATAAAAAAACTGTTATTCCGGTCTTCATTGTTATTTTCATTATCACCTCTACTACGAATAATTTTTATGGCTAGGTATATCATATAACCTGCACCTAGAATAGTCATAAAAAATTCAATTTTTGGGATAAAATTTTTGAGTAAAAGATTAAGATAGCTACACAACAACATGACTATAAGGAAACCTGCACCTACTCCTACACAAAACTTTAATGTCTTTTTCAAGCCATATTTGTTAGCGAATAACATGGCCATAATATTATTAGGACCAGGGGTGAAACTGGTTACAAAGACATATAGCAAGAATGATAATACTGGCATATTTGAACCTCCTTTAATATGTATATTATAATGTTCAAAAAGGACAATATAACGTCGTGCTTTTTATTTTACAATAAGGTCGTTATATTGTACATAGTTATAGGGGTGTAATTATGAAGGAAATAAATCTTATTATCGCTAAAAATTTGAAGGGATTTAGAGAAAGTAAGAAATTAAGTCTCGAAAGAGTCTCAGAATTAACTGGGGTAAGTAAGACTATGATAGGACAAATTGAAAGAGGAGAATCAAGCCCTACAATTACAACCATTTGGAAAATAGCCAATGGGTTAAAAATTTCCTTTACTTCATTAATAAATGATCCGCAGCCAGATACAAAAGTCATTTCAAAAGATGAAATTCAAATATTATCTGAAGACAATGGAAAATATCGGGTTTATCCTTATTTTCCTTTTGAGGACGATAGACGATTTGAAGTTTATTCTATAGAGATAGAAGAAGGAGGATCTGTAGAGGCTAATTTGCATAGAGAAGGAACGGAAGAGTTCATAACTGTCTTTGAAGGAGAGCTCACTATAAGTATAAATAGCAATGAATATATAATAAAGAGAGGGAATGCTATTAGCTTTAGAGCTGATAGGCCTCACTCTTATTATAATCGAGGAAAAACATTAACTCGATTAAGTATGATTATCTATTATCCAGTTTAAATTTCGTTTCTCAAGAACGAAATTTTATTTCTGTATTATAGGTTCTATACATCTCCATCAAATAGTTTTGTACCAGAAACGAAAACTCAATGATAGTAACTAAATTTTTGAAATCAGGAATAATAAAAAGATTACCTTATTATTGAATAGGTAATCTTTTTATTATTAATTTCACTGACGTCGAAGATTATTGATTTCCTCTTGTGACAAGCCTGTAAGGTCGCTTATCGTTTCATTGTCTATTCCTTTATGAATCATACCTAGAGCCATAGTTTTAATGGTTTTTTCTACTCCAATTTTCTCTCCTTCTATTTTCCCAAGGTTTTCAGCTCTTTTTAAAGCTGATTTTTCATCTAACAATGCTTTTTTTCGAGCTTCATATGCTAGTAATACTTCGGGATCTTGACTGACACGTTCCCATTCATCCATTGCCTTTTTCAATACCTGATCTTCTTGCATCGCAATCTCCTCCAATACCTGAGTGATTTCTTCATCTTCTGATGCTTCAAGTAATAATAACCATCGCACAAGTTGATCTTCACGTGGATCTACCTCTCTGTTACGCCACTTAATCAATAACTTAGGTAGCTCCATGAAATGGATTTCGAGCATATCGGTTAAGAGTACTTTCTGTTCTCGCTCGTATAACTGAAAGGTAGAATGATAATTAGTGATATGCGATAAATAACGGAAGTTAACAATGTTGATAGTAATCGTTTTACAGAGCTCTCCATAGTCCATGCCTTCTTTCATTTGGCTACTATACATCTTAGACCAGTAATAGAGCGTTCGTTTTTCCATGTCATGTTTATTATTAAGCTGAATTTCAATGTTGACACGACTTCCATCCTCTAACTGCGCGTGTACATCTAAAATCGAGCGTTTATCTTCTTGGTTTTCTTTATTAAAATGAGGATCTAATAACTGAACCGTCTGAATTTTTTTCTCATCTGGAAAACGAAGCGCCGCATTTAAAAAAGCAGCTAAAATGGATTCATTTCCATGTGTGCCAAATAACGATTTAAACGCAAAGTCGACACGTAAATCTAATCGTTTCGTCATAATATCCTCCATCATCTCCATGTTTGTTATTAGTATACCATGGCTGTATGGGTTCTTTCTATTTCTCGCTTTACGGCATAATAAAGTGGCCATCAGATACCTCTCGTCCTTTACTATTAATAATGATGAAAAATTAAAAGCTAAAAGCTTTTTAATACTTCTATAGAAAAAAATAGCTAAAAAACACGTAAATATCTTTTTAGACAAAGTTATATAACTGATAAAAAAACGCCAAATTTAAGTTAATTATCGTTTTAGCATGTTACTTACATTATAAAAGGCACTTGCTATATGCAAGTGCCTTTTGCTACGTTGATATTTCTAAACAGCTATTATAAAAATAGATGCTCTTAAAGAGGTGACGAGTTCATGTCGGAAAACAACGTCATCTCTTAGTATAGACCAAATTTCTTTATCCTGATACTAAAGTACAATAGTAAGAACACTATTTAGATCACCTTAAGTCCAGCTATAACAGAATAGATAGCCTTCGAGATAAGTTAATGTTAATTATTGGAAACCTATAGAAAGGATTTTAAGGTTTATTTACCTTAAAAATACTCTTTCTTTGCTCCTGTTTAACGCGTTTTAAGCGTAATTCTATTTTTTTATCTAACGTTTTATGTACGATTTTGATGATTGTACATATAAACAGTAAGATTACAGTTATAATTACAGGTCGTGGTACGTGAAAGCAGAAGCAAAGTATGGCTACACTATTATCATGCTCATTAATATTAGTGTACTTGGCGTTAGTCTTACTGAACGTTCACAGTTTCCCCTTCTCAGTATCGTACAAAGCATTCAGGTAGCTGACTTTCTCGAACGTCTTTATGTTTTCTTTATGTTTGCTTTGATTATTACTAGCTTTGTTAAGATAAACGTGTTTTTTTATGCTGTTGTAATTGGAATGACGAGCTTGTTTAAAATCCAATCCCCTTCCCGAATGACTTATCCATTGGGATTAGTTATTCTATTTTTATCCATGACAATCGCGAGCAATTATCAAGAACAATTCTATGAAGGGCAGACAATAGTACCATTTATTCTTCATCTTCCTTTCCAAGTAATCATCCCACTTCTACTTTTAACTGTTGTTTTCTTGAGAAAAACAAGAGGTAGAGTAATGAAAAATTCAAAAAATTAGTCAAGAAAACAAAAAAAGATTTAAATAAACTGAAAAAAGACATGCAAATCTAATGGAGAAAGCCAGAATAAGTGGTCATCAGCCCTTTGTTTTAATGGTTATGTTTGAACTGGCTAGTACGTTATTGGTACCTAGAAAATTCATTATGGTAACTAAATAGGTATATGTTATGCAAATAAAATACAGATTCCCTTTTGTTGGTTAACAATAATTCCCTTAATTTAGTTATAATATATGGAAATCAAGAAAAGGTGGATATTTATATGAAATTATCAGTACTTGTAGATAATAATACGTTGATTGATCGCTATTTCTTAGGAGAGCCAGCACTTTCATTCTTTATTGAGGAAGACGATAAACGAATTTTATTTGATACTGGCTATTCCGATGCTTTTATAAGAAATGCAGAGAAGATGAGAATTGATTTAAGGAACTTAGATTGGGTAGCCTTATCACATGGACATGTGGATCATACTTGGGGGCTTACACATTTAATTAGCCTGCATATGGAAGCCAAAAGTGAGGCTTTAACTCATCATACCCCTACAATCATTGGTCATCCGTTAGTTTTTGAAAGCAAATTACTTGATTCAGTAAGCGAGATAGGGAGTGTCTTATCTTACAATAAATTGAGCAAACATTTCCCTATTAACTTATCTAAGCAACCATTTTGGCTGACTGATAAATTAGTGTTTTTGGGTGAAATTAAAAGAAAGTTTAATTTTGAGGGCAAAGAATCTATTGGAAAAGTTAACACTGAAAAAGAAGAATTTGACGATTTTATTTTTGATGATACTGCATTAGTTTATAAATCATCGGAAGGGTTAGTTATTATGGTAGGTTGTGCCCATTCGGGGATATGTAACATTATTGAGTATGCAAAAGAGGTATGTAGTGAAGAAAGAATAGTAGATATTATAGGGGGATTTCATTTATTGAATCCATCAGACTTTCAACTAGAGAATACCGTAAAGTATATAGAAGAACTTGATCCTAATAAGCTACACGCTTCTCATTGTACGGATTTATATTCTAAGATAGCCCTCTCTCGAGTTGCTGATATAGAAGAAGTTGGGGTAGGTTTACGACTAGAATATGTTTAAGTAATTTATATGGGTTCCTGGAACATGTTTTATGTTAAGTATGTTTAACTTTCTTACATCTTATAGTTGGACAATATATTCTTAAGACAGGACAAAAATACCTATTTTCCTGATGTTAGAATCAATAAGGTCAAAGGGATAAATTAAAGGTTTATACAATGTATCTCCAAATAATAAAAGTGTAGGTGATAATGATGGCAACAATCGATGATTTTTTCAAATTAGATATTCGTATTGGTACTGTGGTAAAAGCCGAACCATTTCCAGAAGCAAGGAAGCCTGCAATAAAATTAGAGATAGACTTTGGGGAGCTTGGAGTAAAATGTTCTTCAGCTCAGATTACAAAACGCTATAAACCAGAACAACTGATTGGATCTCAAGTAGTTGCCGTGGTGAATTTTCCTCCTATGCGTATTGCAGGTTTTAAATCCGAGGTACTAGTCATAGGTGGAGTTCCAGAAGAGGGCGATGTAGTCCTATTAAGGCCTAGTGAGTTTGTTAAAAATGGTACACCGATTGCTTAGTAAAGTCATCAAAGAAAAATGAACTAATTTATAATTAAAATAAATAGAAAGGCACTAGTCTTGAACTAGTGCTTTTTTATTTATGCTGTTAACTTACATTACGTTAAGTAAATAATAAAGCATCTTGTTAAATTGATTAGTTTTAACTTCAATCGAAGTTGCGAAAAATAGTCAATTTTACTGCTGTTAATATATCAATCTATCTTCTACTTACCTTTTAAGAAATTGTTTTATTTATAATAACCAAATAGAAAATTAAAAATCATTTAACATTCATATATCTTAAATAATATAATCTCTATTAAAAATAAAATATAAACTTATTTTATAACTAGGAGTAAATGAATAAATTAACTTATAAAAATTTTAGTTTTACTATTTACTCTACCTGACGACAAATATGGACCTTTCCTTCTTGTTATATACCAATCTATCTTCTATTCACCTATTGATAAATTGGTATATCATATTTATATAAAGTTACAGATTGAAAGTTTTTATAGCATATATGTAAATGGTATAACTAACTTATAAAAAGTTAAGTTATATTATTTACTCTACATGACGACAAATTGTGGGTTTTTCTACAAGATAAGTAATAGATAATGTATTTATAGGTAAAATACTTTATCTATTAATCTGATAAAAACAGTAATAATCAATTGTCCTTACAGACTTTATATAACTCCTTGAATATCCCCACCAAACAAATGGGAGGGGGATATAAATAGATGAATAGATATCAGTTAATACATAATAATGAATTTTTAAATTTTGAAGTATATATACATTTAATAAAGAGGTTAATTTCTTCCACCGTGTCGAATATATTTTTACATGTTCCTCTTGCGAAAGTTGTGTAAGGTTCAATAAACCATCATGTAGAAAGAATGAAAGGAGGGTGTAGAGAATGAAAACAAGCAAAGTGGGGATAATTGTAAGTGTTATCATCAATATTGTTTTACCATATTTAATCTATACCATTTTAAAAACGCATATAACAAGTATTATTGCATTATCTTTGGCAGCATGTGTTCCATTAGTAGATACATTTTATCATCTCATAAAGGATAAAAAGTTGGATACGTTCTCTTCTTTTATTTTTTTAGGAATTGTTCTTAGCATAGTGGCCGCATGGATTGGAGGAGATGAACGTTTTATTCTGTTAAGGGAATCGTACGTTACAGGTATAATGGGACTTGTCTTCTTACTTTCTATATTGACACCGAAGCCACTAATCTATTACTTTGCAATGAGGTTTACAGCAGATAAATCCGTGATTACAAAACGATGGGAAGAAGAGGGATCATTTCGTCACTTTATACGAATAATGGCAGCTGTTTGGGGTATCGGACTGATGATAGAAGCGTTGGTGAAAGTTGTCATTGTGTATGAGTTCCCTATCTCTAAAGCTTTAGTCATTTCTCCTATTGCACAGTATATCGTTATTGCCATTTTAATTTACTGGAATATTCATTTTGTCAAACAACGTAAACAAAAAGCGTAAATAAAAGAGGTCACAGAGAGCAATTCTGTGACCTCTTTTAATTTAAAGCCAAGACAGTACTACTACATGTCTTGGCTTATTTCTGGCACGTTATTTAACTACTGTTATGCTTCTTACTAGACTTTCATTATTAGCTACATCTTTTGCTGTAATAGAAAGTTTTATTCCTGTCTTTTGCTTAGGAATAGTAATTTTGAATTTTCCTGTTTTGTCTGCTACTCCGTTTCCAATAATAGTTTTTCCAACCTTTATTGTTATCTTTGCACTTACTTCGGTTGTACCGGTTACTATTGTTGTTTGACTCGTTATTTTGTTTACATTCGGTGGAGTAGGCGCTGTTTTATCTTGAACAGTCTTAACAGTTGCTGTACCTTCGTTGCCTGCTACGTCTTTTGCTGTTATTAATACTTTTGTTCCGGCTTTTTGTTTTATTATTTTAATACTAAACTTTCCATTTTTATCTACTTTTCCACTTGCTAATACTTTTGTTCCGGCTTTTATAAAAACGGTACTATTGAGTTCAGCTGTTCCCGTTACTACTGTCTGCTGATCCGTAATATCGTTTACTTTTGGAAGGTTTGGAGGAGTCTTATCTAGTACGACTACTGTTGTATATGGACTATACCCTCCTGTATTTTTAACTGTTACTAATATTTTTGTTCCGGCTTTTTGCTTCGGAATAGCTACAGAAAACTTTCCTTTTACGTCTGTTTTTCCGTTACCTATAATTGTTGTACCGACTTTAATATATACAAAAGTGTTTACTTCAGCTGTACCAGTTACTACTGTACTATTATCCGCAACAGCATTTACTTTTGGTGCAATTGGTGTTTTAGGCTTTACTGTAACTGTTGTATACACTGCCTCACTACTGTTACCTGCTGCATCTTTTGCGGTCACACCTATTTTCGTAGCTGCTTTCTGCTTGGAGATCTCTATAGAAAATTTCCCAGTTTTATCTGCAACTGAACTTCCAATTCCTTTTGTCCCTACATTTGCCGACACAGTAGCCCCAGCCTCAGCCGTCCCTGTGAGAATTGTATCTTGATCTGTTATTGCATTTACCTTTGGTGGGGTAGGTGCCGTTTTATCCTTGACAACTGTAGTTGCTATTGGACTTTCCCCTACGCTATTCTTAGCTGTTATCAATAATTGCGTTCCGGCTTTTTGCTTTGGAACTGATACATTAAAAATTCCTTTTTCATCTGTTTTTCCACTGGCGATTTTTGAGGTGCTTGTTTTAACGTCGATTACTGTATTTTGTTCTGCGGTTCCACTTATCACTGTGCTATTATCGCTTACTTCATTTACCTTTGGTTGATTAGGTACTTTTGGTGTTAACTTAACAGTTATTTGTTTAGATAAACTATTATTCCCATTTGAAGGTTTTACTTCTGTTGTTAGAATAGTGTTAGCTTTTTGTTTAGGTATATTAATTTTAAAATTCCCATCACTTCCAGCAGTACCTTTTGCAATAACATTTGTCCCAACTTTTATAGATATACTTGCACCATTTACTGTAGTTCCAGTGATAACGGTATCCTCGTCAGTAATTCCGTTCACATTTAGTAACGCTACATGAAGCAATTCATATGGTCCGTATATTTCCTGTCTCTCGGCAGTAGTATTTTTTATGGAGAGCTTTTTACCACCATCCACAACGTAGTTTGCTTGTGAATTACTTATACCTTTTTCTTCATTACCATTTGAAGAATACCATGTATATTCGTGCTGATTGGGAACAGTAAACGCAGATTTTGGATCTTCAAAGTATAAAAAATCTCCAGGTTCCATTACAATCGTTGCAATAGCTGGATCCTGTACACGCTTAGGTTCTTCAAAAGCATCGTAAGGTCCGTATATAACTTGATCAGAAAGCATAGTAATAACGGCCCTCTTAGCCTCCTTAGAAGGAAGTTTTATGACTTCTTCTCCATAATTCCAATTACTATAAAAATCAGCCAATCCATCTTCTTTATAGGTGGCAATAGTAAACCCTTCAGGAATAATAAAATCTGAATTAGTATTGTACTCTAGATTCTCACCTTTTTTTACGGCAATTTCTTTAAGAGCTGGTGTTTCAACTATTTCCGGAATGTTAAATGTTTCGTAAGGACCGTATATGGTTTGGTCCCTCTTGACTGTAATAACCGTTCGTTTTACTTCATTTGAAGAAAATTTATTAAAGCGCTCACTGTAACCCCCTTCTGTATAGAAATTAGCTGTTCCATCGGATTTATAAGATGCCTTTTGAAACTCGTATGGAACTGTAAAATCTGTATCTCCCTTAAATTCTATAGTTTGCCCTTTTTTAAGGTTCATTTCTTTTAAAGCTGGAGATTTACTTTGTTCAGGAACTTTAAATGTTTCATAGGGACCATATACGTCTTGATCCTCCACCATTGTAAAAACTGCTCGTTTTGCTCCAGCATCTGAAAGGTTATTAATTCGATGGCTATAATCTGAGTCATTATAAGATAAAGCCGTTCCATCTTCCTTGTAGTATACACTTTCATAATGACTTGGTATTGTAAACTCTGAACCTCCCTTATACTCCCAATTATCGCCTTTTTTAACACTTACCTTCTTTAAAGCTGGATATGTACTTACTTTAGGAACTTTAAATGTATCATACGCCCCATATATTACTTGGTCTTCTGACATAGTAAGGACAGCCCGTTTTACTTCATCTGAAAACCCAGGTAAAAACTTGGTGAAACGATCACTAAAACTGGAGTCATAATACGCATAGGCTGTTCCATCTTCTTTATAATAAGCACTTTCATAATGACCTGGTATCGTAAAATCTGAATCTCCTCTATATTCCCAACTGTCGCCTTTTTTCATATTCACCCTTTTAATCGCCGGTGTTTCACTTCTCTTTGGCATTTTGAATGTATCGTAAGGTCCATATATTACCTGATCATCTTTCATTGTAAAAACAGCTCTACTAATTTCAGCAGACTCAAATGTTGAAACATGGTTGTGATATTGAGACGGATTATAAGCATAAGCTGTTCCATCTTTTCGATAATAAGCACTTTCATAGCTATCGGGTATTGCAAAATCTGAACCGCCAGTATACTCTAAACTTTCCCCCGTTTTCATACTTGCTTTCTTCAATGCAGGATGATCGACTTTTTTATAGGGTTGAGAGTAAATACTTACCGTTTCAGCTACCCCACTTGTGTTTTGAATAACCATTCGTTCATCGTTGTCCATAACCTTATGTCTTGTTGCATAATAGCTAGCATAATATTCTTCTGCCGTATTACCCTTATAACGTACAAAGTCATGTACATCACTAACCGTAATAATTCCATCTCCTAAAATTTCTATTGTTTCGTTAGGTGCTAAAGTAATAACAGATTCTGCGCTTGCAAATCTCGTTGGAAAAAGAATAAAAGCTACAAATGCAACTACAAATATAGCCATCAACCTTTTACTTCTCTTTTTCATATAAACCCGTTCCAAACTAAATCCCTTCTTTCGTCCGTTGTAACATAGTAGTAAATATCTAAGATAAAAATCACTGCTAATTAACTATAATCGGATAAGAAGGGATTTGCTATATAATTATTAAATAAATATTAACTCTATTTTCAAAACTTCTAAGTTCTTATATAAAGGTATATCTAATTTCTAAATTCAAGTTAGTTTAAGTAGAAAAAGACGATATCCATCGTCAGTAAGCATACAGATATAGGTATAAATAAAAGGAGCCTTCTCAGTGCTTGTGAAAGGCTCTTTTTGTAGTTAGAATGTGTACCATTTGATTTTCGTCAAAAGGCGTTTCAACATCTGCGTTATACATTCTCATGCAACCTTGACTCACGTATTTCCCAATGCTGCTTTCACTGTTATTGCTTTAATTCTGTTAAGTTTTTTGTATCCAAATTATTAAATCAAATCTAATTTATAGCATGTTAATTAACTGAATTCATTTAATTAAAACAAACTCAAACGTTCATATATATTTATTAATTTTCATATATTTTCTTTTTTTATAGTGCTATATTATTATTCGTGGAACACTTCTTGTATAAGATCAAGTTTTAATAATATTGCTATCTCTTTACAGTAAAATCTATTAGTTAAAGGAAGATTGTATCTATGGCCTACTTGATACGCAAATTACACCTATACCGTTGGGGTTTTACCAGTGTTTTAATTATCTTTGCTGGAATGTATCTTTACTATTTTTTTAGTAGTCAACCACATCTTACTGGTCAATCACCAAGTAAAGTATGGAAAGCTGAATACACACGTTATGATACATATTGGGAAGGAACCCTAAAGCACTCATCTGAAGGTAATGTTACATTACATAAGTTTATTATTATAGAGAATGGTCAAAAAGTGAACTATTCTCCTGATAAGGATACAATTTCTCAAAAATCCTTTGATTTTATGTCTTTAGGTGACCGTCCACAAAAAAATGAGACTTATATAGTTCAAATAGAATGGAATGATTCTAAAGGAAGTCACAAGGAAACATTTCCATTAGAGCGATCATATAATCCTTTTTAGAAATATGGACTTACCGAAGAGGGTAGTCGAAGATAACATGATTCAATTTAAGTTAACATGTGGATGATAATCAGTTATATAAAGAAGATAGTTTTTAGGGAGATTATATGAAAAAGAGTTTACAGTTATTTGGTACAGTTTTATTTATTTCAGGAATTATATTGTTTGGTCTTATGCATTTAGCTATCGCCTTATATATCCCACATCTAGGAGAGTGGAGTGACCCACCTGGTAAGCTAATAGTGGTACTGGATGAAATTATAGGATGGTTTCCCTATGTGTTGAGTATTTTATTTATGTTACTTGGAGGGTCTATGTTAATTTTTGACTTATGGAAGAGCAAACAAAAAGAACAGGTGGGTAAAAAAAGTTGAAATGAATATAAAATCAAAGGAGAGCTATTTTGAGAGATTTTATAAAATTAGTTGTTGCGGCCTTTTTATCTACTATTTTTCTCAGTACTGCCTACGGGATAATTAACTTAACACCTAAAAGTGAGCAAGAACCTAATATTTATTACTTTGGTTTTACAGATACATTTGTGTTTACATTCATTTATACTTTTCCCGTTTATATAGTTGTTGGAATTATTTTCTCTTATCTAATCGATATGATGGCAAATAAAATGCAGACAACAAAAGTGTACGTTTCTAAACTAGCAATGTACTCGTTAGTAGGGGTGATTCCTGCGTTAGCATTTTACTTTCTGTTCACAGGAATCAAGTTAGATTACCGATTATTATTTTATTTTTTTGCCTTAGGTATTTTTGCATCAAATATCTTTTATCATGTCCTGCTACTTATAAATAGGATTCTTAACAAGCAAAAAACTTAATTAAAGAGCCAGCTGTCTGCTCACAACAGCTGGCTCTTTTATGTAAATTAGTTACTTTAGGTTTGAATTTTAATAATAGGGATATTCCTTCTTGTTCATGATAACGGAATCCCAAAACCAGTATATGATGGCTGCACCTACTGCAAATATAAACATTTTACGATAATTCCATATTGGATCAGACCAATTTCCTTGAAGCTTATAAGAGATATAAAGGAATAGGATTGCTACGACACAGTAGGTAAATAAGTAGAAAACATTGAACTTCTTAGGCCATTTATTTAGAAATATCTGCAGTGGTACGGCTGCAACAGAATAAGGAATGATTGTAATAAGTAAGATCATAAAAAATGCAATGACAGCTCTATAACTAGGCTCAATGATAATAAGAAATATGGAATAAGAGATGCTAGAGCTAATAACTGTCAACGCATGATATGGTAAAAGCTCTTTAAATGTCACTGGCTTTACACACCCTTCTGGTCTATTCTACGGATGTATAGTATATAAAGATTAAAGCTAATTAACTTTCGTTTTTTTATTGAGCTTTTTTGATAAATAAAAACAAACTAATCCAGCACCTGCTACCTTACAAAAAGGAATAAATACATAAGACGGTGCGATTAAAACAATAACGAACAAATAGGCACTTATAGCAAATATAAGCCAACTTGTTATAAGTAGAAAGCTAGATAAAAAATCCTTCACAGACTTCATCCCTTACAAAAGATTTAAAACTATATTGTTTTATCATAACAGATATACTATCCTGAAAGCCCATTTTTTTACATAGGTGGTTTTATATTAACTAACAGATAGATAAATAGTATAATTAACCATATATTTAGTTCTTGGAGGATCAAATTGAAGAAACGTTTTAGTCAATACTCTTTGTGGTTATCGTTGCTTGGAATTGTTATTGGAGTGGGACAATATTTCACGTCAATATATAGCTTAAATATTCTTTATATGGGAGTCGTTGTTTATCTTGCCGGCTTTACATGTGGAGTAATAGCTTTTGGAAAACATGAAAGAGGTCTAATGAAATACTTTAGTTTGACCTCTTTTGTCGTAATCCCACTACTTATTATGTTAGGTATGCTATTTTTCGCAATGAATTTTGGTGAAAGTTAAAAGAAGCGAGCACAGAATGCTTGCTTCTTTGGTCTACTTAATCAGCACATTTGTCCCAATTAAAAGGCTTTTGCTCAAGCTTATCTGCTTTTTTTTCATCGACTGTCATAACAACCCAAATGTTCCCCATTTTATTTAATACTTTCAATACGTTATTTCCGTCAACTCTCTTATAAAGGAAATATCCTCTTGTTCCTTCTAAGCTATTCTCCAAAAACAATCTCATTGATCCAATGCTACCTCCGACAAACAAGTGTTGCAATGAGATCTGATCAGAGTGGTCATTCATGCTATCTCCTACTTTTAAATCTAATTCTCTGTTTGTGAATTCCTGAAACCCAGATAAATCTAAGCTATAACTTTTAACAATATCTTTTAGCACCCTATCATCAAGTTTTTTACGATACTTTTCAAATTCCTCGCTACAAGCTTTCTCAGGTCGATTTCTTTCTTCTATTGAATTGGCAAATGCAGTTCCGTAATTTATTCCATAAGCGAAGATACCAATTATCAGCAGTAAAAGAGCTGCCCTTTTATTCATATATCTCACCCTATATTCATATTTTGTTGTATTTTTGCCCAGTTAGGTTGTGACTATTCTTCAGGTTTCCTGAAGTAAATGCTGCTTTGATTCCATCATAATAATAATGTATTCAATAGGGGATAGTAACTAAGAAATGTGAGGGAATAACATGAAAAAACTTACCTTAGTTATAGTCTTGTCGTTTATAGTACTTGTTTATCCATATCAAGCTAATGCCAGTAAAATGCCTTGTAGTTTGATATTAGAACCTATAGATAAACATTTAAAAAACGCAAAAGACACAGCCTTAATATACAAAGTACAATTGAATCCACCTAGTTTTCCTCGAACAAACATTAGTATTTTAGGCGTTCACCTTCCTAAACCTTCTTCATACGGACGCTATGATGGATATGAAGGGGTTGCTTCTGTACCTAATGAAGTAAGTTGGAGGTTCCGTATGTATCCCACGCCTGAAGATGAAAGTCCTACATGGGCGGGACGTTTCGATTTAATTACAGTAGATATGAAAAATGTGAAAATACAGATTCGTCTTTCGAATTCAAAAACAGAAAAGCTTGGTCCTCCTATACTGCAAGCAAGAATGGCTCTATGTAAGTGACTCTTTTACGAACCTAAAAAACAACGCAGGTGTAAATTTTAAAAAAGGAATGTACAAAAAATGAAACAGTTTATATGCTTAATTCTTGCTATTGGTTTCCTATTTTCAGAAACTCCAATGGCTTCGGCCTATTCGGATACTAGACCTGCTTTGTACAACTTCGTTCATTCTTTGACGAGAATGGGAAGTGAACAAGCAGAAAAATACGTAGCTCCAAACGTAGATATTCCAGAAATACGTGAAGATACACCTTTACTTACCATACAAGGGTTGCCTTCATCCAAAGAAAATGAACTAATCCTTATTGGATATTTTAACGATAAAAAAGTAGCAAATGAGAGAATCGCATTCATTTGGAAAGTCTCATTTACTAAAACTCAAATTACAAACATAAACGAAGTATACAATGGATCTAACCCTTTTATGAATGAAATCAAAACCATTGAAAAATACGAGAAAAGACATCATGTTGATATACTGAAACCCACAATTTTTCCTTTTGAAGTCACACATGTTGACACACATCAGGATAAGGATGCGTTAATTATTCGTTACCGAAATGATAACTTACACGGCCTGTTTCAGTTAAAGGTAACAAAGACGAGTCATTCCTTAGAGGAATATGCAAGCAATAATGTTGTATCGTATACGCTAAGGGATGGTACGAAAGCTTTGTATCAGCCAAACTATATTCCAGCAAAACAACTACTGTTTCAACGAGGGAAAATACGATACACCATTGGAATTAGTCAATCTACAAAGAAAAATGTTGCGGTGAGTAATTTGCTCCAAATTGCAAATTCTATGATTTCAAATTAAAAGAATTTAAGAGGTAAATGTGAACATGAGAAAAATCATCGTAGCTATTTTTACTCTGTTGCTAGTATCAAACGCTTCATCAGCTTATGCAACGAGGGACTTACCCACTAAGACAAAAGCAACTCGCGAAAACATTTTGGAAGATGCCGTGATTGATTTATTAGATAGTCAAATGACACAAGCAGCAGAAAAATACTACGGTGCAAAAAATAGTAAGGGAGTACGGTTTGATTGTCAGCAGGTATTATCCATTAAAAAATTGGACCATCCAGGTTCCATGATGTTTGAAGCAATACTTGAAGGGGTGTCATACTTTGGCCCTCATAATTCACCTTCTCATATTTTCAAAGTGACGATTAGAAAAGATTATCACACTAACGGTTGGGAGATGAAGTCATTTAAAGTAAGAAATTTGAAACCTCATGAAGTGTATGAGTGCAGAGACCCAGCTTAGAATTCTTCATTTAAACTTTCTGCTTGAATGAACGGACGGATACAGAAAAATGGACAAATCAAATGAATAACAATATGATATAATTTTCGGTATCCAAAAAATAGAAAAAACATATTCAGTTAAGGGGAAATTATATGAAACACTTATTAGATAGGTTTAAGAACACAGATTTACTGGAGATTTATACATACGAAGGTGACGTCAACAAATGCTTAGTAGCATATATTCTTCAAACCAATGAAGAGTATACACTGTTAGCAACAGTTGGGACTTCTGGTTTATATGACGGACACTACGTTATTTCTACAGAAAGCGTTGTTTCAGTAGCTACTGAAACTGAATACCTGAAAAAAATCAAAAATCTCTACGACCTTAAGAAACAAGTTCATCCAACATATACAGGAAACACTGAGGACCTAATTAGAGGCGGCTTAGAATTTGCTAAAGCACAGAATTATATTGTCTCACTTATGCTATTAGATAGTGAAGAGTACTCAACTACTGGATTTGTAAAAGAAATTATTGAGAATGAAACTGTAGTTATATCTGAAGTGGACTCATTTGGTTTTGTTGATGGGAAAAGGTTCATAGACATTGAAGCTATCGAACATTTGACTATCAATGGTGAAGAAGAACAAGATATAAAGCTTCTTTTTAGTAATAACGCCTAAGTAAACGGAGTTATAAGGAGGTATCTTATGGAACTACTAAATGGTGTAACAGGTTTTTATATAGACCTAAAGGATAAACCTCCTGCTACCAGTCTTAAGCAGTTTAAAATACATAGTTATGAAGCTGCAAGAACTTATAATGGAGAACTATTGGAATGTAACGATACAGACGTTCATTCCAATTTTCTTTTTAGCGTTTTAAGAATTAGTAATAAAGAGGTCTACGTATTGCTAAATAAGCATTATCCATTTGTTGCATTTGCCTCTTCTGTTCATGAAGAGAGAATCACCTTTGTTAATGACAAAGAACTAAGCTTCTTCTTTTCAGCTTTTTACACGATTCTAGGTGCAGAGTCACTGAATGAAAAGTTAATGTACACCCGTAAAAAGGGATCTGTACTAATAAATAATGACAACCAACTAAATAGTGCAGAATTAGCGCAAATAGCATATTGGAAACCAATTACTTTAGGGGAAGTTCTTTATAACTACTGGGATTAAGTTTCTACTAAGAAGAAAACAAAATGGAGATATAAAAATGGATTCAAGAAAAGCTATGTTGATGATATTATACTCAATGTCTTTGGTGCTTATATAGGCTATTTAAGTTATAAACTATTGAGAATGTTAAGTTTGAAAGCTGTACAATTAGTTTCTTTTAAAATTACCCATAAATAATATCAAAAAAAAAAGCAGTTGAAACCGATATGTTCAACTGCTTTTTTGTTCCTGTAATTTTGATTATGTAAACTGATTTTGTATATGGGTTACAGTTATTAATCTCGATAAAGGTATAATTAAGGAGTAACACTTTTCTTATGAGGAGGAATGGCTTAATGATTGATAATAGATTATCTAAGATTAAGAATCATGAAGTGGATGATTCTTTGAGTGAACTTACTGACACAGACATTTTGTTGAATTTCCAACAAGCAATTACGAGCTTATACCCTCATCTAATTCCTATACATGCTCATGCTTATGATGCTTGGGACGATATTATCATTCCATTGTTTTATGAAATGGTTTATAAGACGTTTACTTATAAATACGGTATTGAGATTGAGCCAAATGAAACACACTCTTATATGTTTAGCTTAAGACGTTATGAAGGTATCCATCATATTGAATGCTTTCCAAAAATGACACCTTTTAAAGGCATACTGAATAACGATTATTTTGAGGTCAACGATGAAGAACTAAAAGGAAAAAGGCTTGTTTTCAAGTCTTTTGGAGATAGTGTTCACTATTTAACAACTGGTTTGGATACTGAGAATACTGATGCTGTTAACTTTGAATTAGTTGAGGTAGACGTTATATGTTCTCAATCAAACAGGATCACAGATATTGAGGGATGTACTACATTTTTTATACATAAAGACGATGTAGAATTTATGTTTATTGCTGAGACTTTTAATCAACATTTACATAGGGAGTAGGAATATGATGAATCCAAAAGAAAAGCAAAGTTCAAAATTTAGCTCTATGTTTAAGTCCTACGAACAATTTTTGAAAAAGATTTTAAATATGTTCTTCACTAGATGATAATTCATACAAAAAAAGCTTTTAAGAAACATAACACTTAAAAGCTTTTTTTGATACCTAGAATTCACATTATGTTAATTAAGGTTGTTAGATTTACCTTTTAAATCTAAATATAAGTTGGCAAATCTTTGATAGTATTCAATTGATATATATTTTCTTGCTTATAATTAGAGCCTATTCCTATTCCAAAACCTTTAATTCCCATGTTTATCGCTAGTTCTATATCAACTATTGAGTCACCAATCATAAAACATTCTTCCAATCTAATTTCAGGATATTTATAAATTGCTTTCATAATCATTCCAGTTTCAGGTTTTATACAAGTACAACCTTCGTCTTTACCATGTGGGCAATAAAAAACATCAAGCAATTCAACCCCTTGGACTTTTAACTCATTTATCATTTGATTATTTATGTCGTGATACTGGTCAATTGTAATGTATCCTTCGTTAATAATGTATTGGTTTGTAATGAGTATAATTTTATAACCTTTTTTTATGACTTCTTTTAACGTGTTAATTGAACCCTCTATAAATATAGGACGCTCTATTCTAGTCCATTCATGATCTAGATAATCTTCAATTATAGTTCCGTCTCTGTCAAAGAATGCAATTTTCAATGTTCACACCTCTCATTATTCTATTTTACAAAAAAATACATTTATACTTTGTAATTTTACTTTCGAAGTTTCGCTATGTCGAGAAAAGATACAATAACTTTTAGTAATCTAATTAATTCTAAATATGATTACCGATAATAGGTTTTATGTTAACTAAAATTGATCCTAGAAAGACAACTTTATTAAAAATGAGGATAGTTTGGTTGTTCTTAGATGCTAGAAGCTAAAATGTCCAATCTATAATATTAACTATATAGATTTTTCTTCATTAACAAAAATAGTTACCATGCATTAGTAAAACCACCTATAGCTATGGCAATCACTATTAGACCTATGGCCATGTAAAGAAAGGACCCCCTTCCTTTCCACTCTAAATGGGTAGTGTAACTATTAAAAACGAGCGATGACCCTAACAAAACAAGGCCAAATGACTTTAAATAAAGTGAATGTTGAAAGTAAGAAACGATAGCTAGAATGGCTCCCACTACAGCCAAAAGCACATAAAATACTTTCAATACTTTAAGATATGTCATGCATTTCCCCCTTTTGCATCAACCGTATCCTATCCTCTGTTACCCAGCATATGTTTGTCCAATATGAATTTAGGTCTAATTTCTAAAAATAATCAAATAAACATTTGAATATTTTAGAAATTAGCGCCACCTCTAGTTGTAAGTGTGGCTATTAATATTTAATTTCACTATCTATAAGGTACATTACGCAAAATTACTTGTAATAAATTGTCCTTAATAAAAAAGCGTAATTTATGATTAAAAGAGAATCCCTAATCACCTATTCTTCTAATGCCAAAATAAGTTCAACTAGATAAAAATAATTGTTGATATATGTAAGTTTTTGAAGGTGAATAAGTTGAACTAAAGGGTTGAAATTCTGCCCTTCTTCTTGTATAATAAGTTCAACAGAAGTTTAACTTAAAAATGAGGTGTATAGAGATGAAAATTTCACGTTTTAATAAAGACTGTGGAAACTCCGTGGATATGAACATTATGGATGGGTACCTATTTGACTTCCCAACCAACGTTGTAGAACTTCAAAAAGAAGCTGCTGATTCATTCTTTACAGATGCTGTGACGGCACCAGAAGAATTTAAGAAGCGTATCTTACTATCTACAACAATCGGTGACGAAGAGAAAGAACGTTATTTCTTAGTCGGTGACATCGCCGCAAGCCAACAACTTGCGAACAATCACATTAATCGTTTACATAATAAAATTACAAGCCATATTCCTTACGTGACATTTTTGGCTGCCATTGCATACTATCATGCATTGCATGCGAAAGATCAAAAGGATAATAGCATTGAGATTGGTTATTTCTCTACGATGTTACCAATCTGGTTACTAAAAAAAGAAAGCACATTTGGTGAAGCACAAAAAGCAATGGCAACTCGTTTCTTAGGGGACCATGCTTTCCATATTCATACACCAGGGTTTGAAAAAGAAATAAAAGTTTCTGTGGAAGAAAGTGCATGCTTAAAAGAAGGAGAAATTGCACGCTTTGCGTTAAAGAAAGACCTAACGCTTCAAGACCGTGAAGATGCTAATGAATATGTGGAATGCGAAACCGTAATGGTTGATATCGGTGGAGGATCAATTGATGTCGTTATTTTACCAGAGGGATTAAAAGCTGCGAACAGCCGTGAATCATTCCAAAGCATCGAGGGTATTCCCTATTTAGCTCATATCGATAAGTTACGAAAAGAGAAATTCCCAGAGCTGTTTACCGATTTACGTGCTTTTGATCAGTTTATTTTAGATAATTACAGCAAACAAAAATTCGAGTTGAAAAATGAAAACACAGGTGAATCCATCGACTTAACAGCTCAAATTAGATCTTCTTTAAAAGACTATGTAGAGATTTTACTAGCGAAGTTAAACGATGTAGCCCCACCGCCAGCAAATAAAATTCGTAAATATGTATATAGTGGTGGTGTTGCTCCGACACTAGAAGTAGCCATTATGAATATCATGAATGAAAAAATCGGTGAAGAACGTACAGAGAAATATCATAAGGTGCCAGAAGATAGTCGTCACTTAAATTTATTTGGCCTAGAAATTCGAAGCCTTGGATATCTTCAAAAGAAACAAGCCGAGAAGAAAGCCGTTAAATCCTAACAACGTAGGTGATAACCATGTCAGAGCGTCAGAACGCCTTTACGATAAAAACCAACCAGTTAAGTGATGAAGTCTATGACGTACTTGCAAAATATGCAAAGTCTCGAAAATTGGGGGACTATATTTCATCTTTAATTGTTCGTGAACTCCATCATACATCTACCGATCAAGTAGAACAGGAGAATAGAACAGAAGAACTGCTCGAACATATCAATTCTGAGCTGCGGGAGTTAAAGAAATTAGCTCAAGCTAATGGTTTTGCCAATGCATCAGACGATATTAAAGAGAAGTCTTCAGAAAACCACGCTATCAAAGAAGGAAAAATTGCAGATTTAGAACAAGTGTCTGGATCTTTAGATGATGATGATCTTGAAGAATTTAGTGATTTTTAAAAGCCTAAGCCACTAGTACATCTAGTGGCTTTAGTTGTTAAAGTAAAACATATCTTTTTGAAGCTTTATTATGAATTCCTTTTACCTTCATTACGTAATTTAGTAAATGTTATTCCATAAGTATAGTAGAAAAATATAAGCCTTCTCTCTTTTTATTAGGTGGAAGGCTTTATTTTATATATTCTTTTTTAGGTTGAACTAGCATTTTTCTTTTTCTTTACAGGCAATCCGTACTTATTAGAGTTTTCCTTTATTTTTTTAGCGATTTCTTGCGCCTCTTCTTTCGTCATTTTCATACAAAAGACTCCTCTCATGTTCTACTATTATAAGTTTTTTCCAATATCTAAAAAAATTATACATGCTCTTCCCTCCCCTGCCATATATATGTTTTAGGTATGTACAGAAAGTCATTGTCCTAGAGATAAATTTAGATTTTAGGAGTGATTGTGTGAGAGTAGAAGAGAAGAAGAGGAGAATTCGAAGTGACAAAAAACGAGATGTAAAGCCATCACTTCCAATTGATCTTAAAGAATGTATTTATCGATTATCCTATATTACAAATACCCCTGTAAAAAATGTAGTTGAATCAATTTGTATCTCAGGTCTTGCTTCTTCAAAAGTTATGGACTACTTATCAAATTATTTCAGAAGAGGATTTAGCTGTGGAAGTACAGTGTATATGGGGGATATGTCCAAAGAGCCAATTAGACAGTTATATAAAAACATAGAAAAAGAACGTGTTTCTACTCGCTTAAAAGATGGACACGGAGAAACATATGATGTTCTAAAACGTTTAGCCTATGCTTTAGATTGTTCTCCTGCATTAGCAGCATCTTTCTTAATTGAAGCGAGCATTAGGAATTCTGATTTTGTAGATGAGTACATGACTCGACATTTAGAAGAAGAGTTGGATCAGGGACGGCTAAAGGAATTAAAAGAGGTATTAAAATTCATCAATAAAAACAATCCGTATAAGGAAGAGTACAGTTTACACAATTTAATTTCTTATATTATGGATGAATTAAAAGTTGGGGCCACTAACCTAGGTTCTTCTGTACAAAATTGGTTAGAAAGTATGCAACATAAAAAATAATTCCACCTAAAAAAGCCTTAGAATCTAAGATTCAAAGGCTTTTTTCTTATCTTTTATTTCTTTATATAATATTTCTGCACCTGATGGACTTAGAACTAGGTTATTTGCATATTTACGATTTTCGGTTGTTATCTCACCTGTAATTACACATTTGTTGCATTCTTTGTATTTCTTTATTTCTATATGATCCTCTTCCAATAAAATCTCAACTGAATCGTCTTTACCTATATCCAGTACCTTTCTGAGTTCAATGGGAATTACTATACGTCCTACTGCATCTATCTTTCGCAATGTACTTAGTCCTCTCATGCTGACTCTCCTTTTATATACTCATAAGCATAACTTTCATATTATACTATAAATGTATAAATTAACCTATAGGGAGTTTATAAATCAGCTCTCAAGATATAAGTTCAAAATTTCTTCTTAATTTGCTCTTGTACGTAAGTACACGTACGTGCATGTTCACGTGAAAAGAAATGATCTTGTTTATGATAAACTTTCACTCCACAAGAGGGGCAAGCAAAGAAACCCACTTTAGGACCTTGAGTCACTTCGTGCGCATAAAACTCACCAGCTGTTTCAAACATCACTACATGGTTCGCTTTCTCAATCTTAGCTCTCATACAAGCATCTCCCACCTTATTTTAAGTTTAATTCCATAATAAGGTTTAATATGTTGAATTGTAAAAGAAAATGTATAAGTATATACCTATATCTGCAGAAAAAAAGCAACATTGTCATGCCATTTGCATATGAGATTGTTGCTTTCAATGCTATTTCTATACACACTTTTAAGTTTTATCCCTTAAGCTATTCATCATCTGCACGTTTATCTTTTAAGATAAACATGCGGATCTTTTCAATGTGTTCAGGATAACATTGACGAACTAATTCATTCTTTTGCCTAAACGGATTAGTGGTAACAAAAAAAGCCGAAAAGGTAAATTTCAGCTTTTTGAATCATTTAATATCTATATCCCTGCGTCTATAATTAGTAAGCAAATTTAATCTTCCCAGACTTCATTCATTAAATCTTCAATTTCTTTTGCTAGTTTTTTTGTTTCGCGTCTATCAATCTCAACTTTGTCTCCTGTAATATAAACGACATCCCCAATTTGTATTTCACGAGGGAAGATACCCTTAGGGTAATCCTTTGTTTTTCCTTCAATTTCAACAACAGCAAATCCCTCTTCAAACCGATCAATAATACCTTTTATCTTTTTCATAATTACCTCGATTTTTTAACAGAGTAAGATGTTCCATCACCAGTGATAATAATCGTACCACTTTGGTCTGTGCGCAGAATACTTGCTTTCGAATTTTTTAACAAGTTCACTACTTGAGAAGTAGGATGTCCATAGCTATTTTTACCAACGCTGATGACAGCATACTTAGGTTTTACAACATCTAAGAAATTCTTACTTGTAGAGGTTTTAGCGCCATGATGACCTACTTTAAGTATATCTGCACGTAGTGTTTTCTTGGCCTTGATCATGTCTGCTTCTGCTTTTGTTTCAGCATCACCTGTAAATAAAAATGTATTTTTCTTATAAGTCATGTGTACAACAGCACTCCAGTCATTTAAATCACTATTAGTATATGTTTTGGTAGGCCCTACAATTTGAGCGTTTACATCTTTAACAGGTAGCTTTACGCCTGCTTGTGCTGTTTGGATCTTTAGCTTTTTCTTTTTAACTGCATTTAAAAAGTCTTTGTAAGCTTGAGTGTTATTACTTACCTTTGGTGCATAAACATTTTCTACTTTGAACGCGTTAATAACTTCATCTAATCCCCCAATGTGATCAGCATCTGGATGAGTAGAAATTAAGACCTCTATATCATCGACCTTTTGCTTCTTTAAATAGCTTACGACTAGATTTCCTTTTCCTTTGTTTCCTCCGTCAATGACAATGTCTTCGCCATTAGGAGCTTTAATATAAATACTATCTCCCTGACCGACATCAATATAATGTACTTTCATGGTCTTAGGTGTTGCTGCGTATGATGATGCAGGAGCTGCGGAAATCCCTATTCCTATAGCTAGCGAAGTAACAATCTTCATAACACGACTTTTCATTGTTTTATCCCCTTTTATAAATGGATTTTCATACGTATTGTTCATTTATAGCAAAATTAATTCTACTACATGAAATCATCCGTTAATATGAAAAAATTGAATATTTTTACTTATAAAGATGAGAAAAGTCATGTTATATGTGAAGTTAAGTAACAAAATGGAGGTAAATAGTAACGAAATGTGCTATTTTAAGAATTAAGCGCAATTGACATTTTAGGAAGGGATGATCTTATGTTTAAATTACCATATATAGTTAACCGTAACTCTAATTAATTTGAAAATGAGGTGTTTTCAGCTATTATGTTATAGCCAAACACACAAAAACGTTGGATGCAAAATATAAGCAAAAAAGGCTTTATTATAAAAAATGTTTTTATGCTACATATCATGGAAAACTTGACTTGACTCTGTAGTAACTGTAATTTGACTACTTTTAAAATCTTATAAAGGGTGGCATGTGAATGAAGAAAGAGCTCTTATTTGAATCGTATGCCTTGTTATTCGAGATTGAATTGGCATTAGTAGGTATAATTGAAAAAGAAATGACCAGACATTTTGGGCATTTATGGAGACAAATTTTTTTCGTCGAGGGTGGAACTCTCCTCTGTGATAACCTTCCACTATTCTTTAGGCTAAGTCCCCTTCAAGATATCTTCACAGATCATGAGTTACATGAATTATGTATATTAACAGATATAAAAAACATTCTAAATCAACAATCAACTATTTCTCAAAATGATTTTCACCACGTTGAACGTCTTTCTCAGCAACTAACCACAAAGAAAAACCTCCTATTGTTTATCTAATTTTATTTAGAATTAAATTTAAAGAGCCTTAGATTATAATAAAATTAAACGAAATTGATAATAAAAATGAGAAAAGACATAATATAAATAATTTGTAACCCCTTTCAATAAATGGTAGACTGAAAATTTATTGAGTGCACAATTTATTTGATAGAATAAAATCATTAGAAGGTGACCTAATTTTAGGTCACCGTTTTTTATTGATGACGAAGCTTTTCAATTTCTTCTTGAGTAAATCCTGTTAACTCAGCAATTACAGCGTCATCAAGTCCTTTTTCAATCATACCTAAGGCCACTTTTTTTAGCGTTTCTTCTTTTCCCTTTTTTTCTCCAAGCGTTTCTGCTCTTTTTAAAGCTGACTTTTCATCTAACAACGCTTTTCTACGGGCCTCATAAGCTAATAATACTTCTGGATCTTGACTCACACGTTCCCATTCATCTATGGCTTTCTTTAACACTTGATCTTCTTGCATCGCAATCTCCTCCAATACTTGAGTGATTTCTTCATCTTCAGATGCTTCAAGTAATAATAACCATCGCACAAGTTGATCTTCTCGTGGGTCCACTTCTCTATTACGCCATTTGATTAATAACTTAGGTAGCTCCATGAAGTGAATTTCCAGCATATCTGTTAAGAGCAATTTTTGTTCACGCTCATACAGCTGAAAAGTTGAGTGATAATCATGGATATGGGACAAATAACGGAAGTTAACGATATTAATTGTAATTGTTTTACAAAGCTCTCCGTAGTCCATACCTTCTTTCATTTGGCTGCTATACATTTTGGACCAGTAATAGAGTGTTCGCTTTTCCATGTCATGTTTATTATTAAGCTGAATTTCAATATTGACGCGGCTTCCATCTTCTAATTGCGCGTGTACATCTAAAATTGAGCGTTTATCTTCTTGGTTTTCTTTATTAAAATGTGGATCCAATAACTGAACCGTTTGAATTTTTTTCTCGTTTGGAAAGCGAAGTGCTGCATTTAAAAAAGCAGCTAGAATGGATTCATTGCCATGGGTGCCAAATAACGATTTAAACGCAAAGTCGACACGTAAGTCTAATCGTTTTGTCATAATGCCCTCCATTATCTTTATGTTTATTATTAGTATATCACGTCTAGATTTCCTCTTCCTATACCACACCGTATAACTAAACACAGTTACATTAAAAATCATTTTGAGGGATGGGCAAAAACTGATATAAAACGTTATTTAATTCATCATCAATTAGTAAAGATAGCTTGAATAAAATTCAGGTGAAATAGTGAAATGATTGGTTCACGATCTATTAGTTGTTTCGTCTTTTTAGATTTAATCGTCATAATTCCAATAATAATCGTTAAAATACTCCAAGCAAGCAGAGCAATAAGACCATTTCCTATACTAAGAGTTTGATCTGTAACCAAAGCTCCACTCAGAGTACCAATTGTAATAGCTGAGAAAAAGTTAAAAAAATTCATCTGGCTAATCTCTTTTCTACCCATTATCCTTGTTAAGATTAAAAGTACTAAGAATGACAGAACTACTCTGACTATAACCTCTAAGCATATTCATAAGTGATCCTCTTTTCTTAATTATTAATGTACAATAACTAGCAAAAATCAAATTTCTAATACTTGCTAAAGTCCTCATCCAAACAAGATACGAGTATGCCCTTTTTTTCACTTTTCACAATGAAGTTTTAACATGAGAAAAAGGATGACCACTCAAGGTGTCATCCTTTTTCTTGTACATGGCAATCGTTTTAGTCTTCAACACAAGGAAATGAAACGTCTGATTTCACTTTTTACAGTGTCATTAGTTTCTAACATTTAGTATGTGAAATGAATACCAAATTATACGTCCATTATTTACCATGTATACACTTCTCTTATCATAGGAAACTTAAAAGAAACAAGGAGGTGACACAACATGGCAAACAACAAAAGCAGTAACAACAACGAATTATTAGTATACGGTGCTGAACAAGCAATCGATCAAATGAAATATGAAATCGCTAGCGAATTTGGTGTAAACCTTGGTGCTGACACAACTGCACGTGCAAACGGATCAGTAGGTGGCGAAATCACAAAACGTCTTGTACAAATGGCTGAGCAACAACTTGGCGGCGGACGTTTCTAATAAAACTTTATAATGATGGCTGGAGGAAGAATGGATATCCATTCTTCCTTTTTCCGTTTGTAAGAATCTTCTCCTTCTAATACTTTACGACATCTATAGCCAGGGTGGAGTTGTTTATATACATAACTCTTAATAAAGGATATGTTTTACCTTAACGTAAGAAACTTATGTAGTGATGCTTACACCTTAATTAAGAGCAATGAAGAAACGGAAAGTTTAATTCTTATTTATTTTATCCATTTAATAAATGTCATTCTGCCTTTAAACTAAGGGAAAGCTACGCATATAGTAAAATCTGAAGGTAGTAAATATCTTTGAACAAGGAGGGAATTAGATGGGAAAAGTTTTGTTCTTTAATTTCCCTGGAGAAGGTCATATTAATCCTACAATTCCATTGGTAGAAGAATTGATAAAGCAAGGTGAGGAGGTTGTATATTATTGTGTAGAAGAATATAAAACTAAAATAGAGAAAACGGGCGCATTGTTTCGACCTTACGAAAATTTTCTAACGCCTAGCCATATCACAAAAAGAGTAAATGAAAAAATAGACCCTCTTGAAATGCTGTTGTATATGGGGAAAGCCATGGATGCAACCGTAGAGAAGGTTTTAAAAGAAGTAAGAGATGAGAAATACGATTACGTAATTTATGACAATAACTTTGCTGCAGGGTGGATTATTGCTGACGTTTTAAATCTACCCAAAATTTCTTCTTGTACAACATTTGCGATTAATCGAGAAATCTTCTCCACTCTTATGCAAAATAGAGGAGAAATGGATAAAACCTCTTCAAAGTATCAAGAGATTGAAGAGATTAAAACAAAATGGAAAGATAAGTATGGCGTGATTCTTACTAATAAAAAAAATCTTATGACATGCCCTGGCGATATCACCCTTGTATACACCTCAAAGTTCTATCAACCTAATGCTGAAGAATTTGATGAATCTTTTATTTTTGTTGGGCCATCTATTGCAAAACGTCACGATATAGAGCACATTCCATTTAAAGTACAGCATGATACTAAACTTATCTTTATCTCCATGGGAACCGTATTTAATCAGCAACCTGAATTATATACAACATGTTTTGAAGCATTTAGGAAAAGCCCCCATACCGTTATACTAGCAGTAGGAAAACAGACGGATATTCATCAGTTTGATGATATTCCCTCCAATTTTAGAGTGCATCAATATGTACCTCAATTAGAAATATTAGAGCAAGCAGATGTTTTTATCACGCACGGTGGAATGAATAGTTCTAGTGAAGCACTTTACTTTGGAGTTCCTCTTGTGGTCATTCCTGTTATGGGGGATCAACCAATAGTTGCTAATCAAATTGAAAAGTTAGGAGCTGGTTTACAACTTAATCGTTTGAACCTAGATGCTCCTACATTACGAAACACAACAGAACAAGTGCTATCAAACGCTTCATTTAAGGATAAGAGTTCTTTAGTTGGAAAGTCTTTAAGAGAAGCAGGAGGATATAAAAAAGCAGTAGAAGTTATTCTAAAATTTAAAGAAACCACTCGTATATAACAAGTGGTTTCTTTATGCTACGTTAAATTCTATAAAACATTTACGTATCATTCCTAAGATTGTTAGGGCATTTTCTACTTATATATCAAAAAAATCATGAGGCTGTTTACTTTTATCTATTTTCTTTACACCTAACATAATTTTCTTTAGTGTTTTAGGGCTAGGTTCGTATGTAGAGTCATTACACAAAGTAGAAATTGTTCGTTTAGATATTTTACTCTCGCTAGCAAATTCATTTTGTGTGATACCTTCCCGATCTAGAAATTTTCCAAATTTGCTCCTCTTTGGATTTTTCCACCACAACTTTACCACTCCTGTTTTTGTTATCATACTGCCCATTTAAAAAACATGATATACATTCTTTTGCACTTTATTTCATTCTTTTGCACATATTGGACAAGCATCAGCTCATATCATTTATTAAGACGTCAAAAAGAGACGTCACCTTAAATCATCAGGACTGGAGAGAGTAGTATGACAAAAGAATTAGCAATCTCGTTATTGAATCGAAAAGACGTCTATTTAACGTTAGAAGGTAAGCAGATGTTAGAGGTCATCCTGAAAGAGAAAAACGCGTATGAAGTAAAATAAGAAGCCGAAAAATCACATAGAAACCTATCGACCAACCGTGCGGTATCATTCTATTTATCGTACATATGTAGATAGTCTATTTCACGCTACCGAATTAGACCGAAGCCAAATTATGAGGTGTGCGCTTTTTACAGCAGCGCATAACCCTATTTTCTTAGCATTAATGAATGAGTATAAAATGAGTGACGCCCCTCTCCCCTCCTCTCCATGGCAGCCTTCTTCTCACCCGTTATGGATGGAACAAGAGCCCAACATCGAAGAGAAAGGAGCAGGCAAACATGATAACCTTGAGCGAAAAGGAACGTCTACAAGCGCTTTTACGTTACTTGGAACATCAACAGATGGCCAATCCATGTCAGGAACAGCTATTCAACCCAATCAACAGTCTTCTGCCAGAGAAAAGGCAGCACGTATCACGTATCACGAGACGTCAGCAACAGATTGAGAGACGAACAAGGACGGTTCCTACCTTACGACTATCCAACAATGGAGGAATTAGACTTGATTTCAGGTAAAGAAGTAGCCTTACAACGAAAACTTAAAATAGAACCGATTGAAGGTTCTTATAATAGCTATGCAGTGAATGAAAAAGAAAAGAGGGATTGGAGTGGGAGTGTCTATTTAGCTTGTGTCGCAGCTATTTTAGCAATAGCCTTTTTTAGCTGACGTCTTTTTAGAATAATGTCGATATTTTGGTCATAAATATATAGCATGAATACAGTTAAGACCGCCTTATAAACTGATGCATAATGGGCGGTCTTTGTTGTAAATATGATTAAAAAATTTTGGAGAGTGGAAAGAGTTTAGGTAACGAAAAACAAGCATAAAGATTCATATAAAATATATCTTTATATATTTTATAATAAAAATGACACAGGAGGTATGTAAATGGAAAATAGTCCTCGTTTCGCAGAATTAGTCTCTGATTTTGAAAAACGGTTAGATCGACATTTAAATGCCAAGGAAAAAGAACTACTTGTATGGATAACCAAAGAAGAAAGTAATAAGTATGTTCAATAATTTACAGTTATCCTCTTCACCTTTTTAAAAATTTTCTTATATATAGCGTAGAACTACCTATACAGGGCAGGTGACACACAGAAAAAATCCTACACACTGAGGTGTAGGATTTTTAAATAGTCCCGAATATTAGATTAGAAACAGAGGGTATACGGTATTGCAAATGAAATGAAAGTTTAACTTTCCATATTATTTCTATCAAAAGTATCTTTCCTATTGAATATGGCAACCATCCCAATTTGCTACCTGTATCTGGAACAACAAAAGGTAATAAGTTACAATTTATTCTATTGTAGATTGGGTATTAATCTATAAATGCTTGTTTATCCTCTATTTCACCTGGTTTTGCATATGTAACATACGTGCCTGCCATCATGTCATGAAGACTTCTTTTATCCTTACGGAAAACCACCATGAACACACTTACAATTAATGCAATACCTAATGTAATACCATAAACAATGCCGGCTACAAGAACTCTTAATAGCATTGCTCCAACCCCAAGTTTCTTTCCATTGACTTTGACAATTCTAACTCCAACAATTCGTTTCCCTATAGTGTATCCATACCATAAAATAGGTACAGCAACCGCATAGATGAAACCTATGAGTGATGTAATGGGATCTTCACGATCAAAGTCTCCTGTGATAAGAAAACCAATAAGCCCCAAAGGAATACTTACAATAATGCCATCTAACAGATTTCCTAATAGGCGTATCCAAAATCCTGCTGGTTTTGTTACTTGATCCACTTTATATTTCTCCCCTTCTTGTAAATTAACACTTTATCTATCTAAATAGCTCCTCAGATGATGATAACATGATTAAAGAGGAAGGTAAAAAATATAAAATATTTTAAATTTACCCACTAATAGTAAAATATATGTCTCTAGTATTGATATTACTAAAGACTTGTTCATAGAAAAGAGATAAAAGATTAATTAGATTTTTTTAGTTGTAAATTTCCTTTATTAAAGATAATAACGGCATTGTAAGCTTCATATAAGGCATACAAAGGGTAACAAAAAGCCATAAATACAATCATAGTTGGTACCTTTTCAACAATAGGAAAATGGCCGGACAAGAAACTTTTAACCGTGATTCCTTGGTAAACCAATAAAGGAATGATAATAACAGCTAATAACAATAACCACGGGGTCATCTGGGTTTCCTTCAGTTTTTCTCGACAATGCGGGCATTTCATTGTAAAAGGACTTGAAAAATCTTCGAAATGCTCAATTGTAATAGGTTTTTGACACCCTGGACAAGGTGTTGATTTTTTCATATAAGTATCTTCTTTTTGAAATGTAAAAGAATAAAAAATAATAGGGTTATTGAATATATAACATTGCTCTTTTAAAAAAGCTTTAAATAAGTTTAGAGCTGTCTACTTTGATAGGATCTACACGTTTCACATAGGTAGCTGCCATCAAATTGTGTAAACTTGAAAACCACCATAAAAAATCTAATGATAGCAACTATTCCTATTGTAAGACCACACATGAGACTCACGATTAAGACACGTAAAACCATAGACTCGAAGCCTACATTTCGCTAAGGTTATATTTAAATTGTTTGTATACCTTGTTTTTGTGTTGGTGATTCGTTTTCATAATGTTAATGATGACATGTTGCTCACTTTTCCAATGCACATTCACATCATGAATCATAGAAGGTTGAATTCCTTGAAGCTCTTTATATTGGTTAAGGGTGCTTCCGGGTTGTCCGTAGTACATTCTAAGAGAATCAGCCTTTTGTTTTTGCTCATAATCAAAGTAATCAGTGGTTTGTTTATACATCTTTTTTACTTCAACAATGTTTTGTTTATTAGGAGATGTGCTGGTCGTAAGTGAGACGTTACGTATCAAGTTTGGCTGTTGTTGGCTTTTATCCAAGAAATGATTCATGACAAATACAAGAAAAATTACTCCAAAGGATAACATGATCCAAAGCCACTTTTTCATGGCGACACTTCCTCTTTTATGATTGAAAATCAAAATGAGTAGATGATCTCATTACGAAATAGCATTTTCTGCTATTTTGTATCCTTAGATAATAACATACTCAAAAACTCTTGAAAGGTATCAGCAATCTTTGATGTAGCTGGATCACACTCATATGATTCTTCGTAATCTAGAAAATCAACAGACGGATTGTTTTTATCATAGTGAAAGTTCAAACATAAATAATCTCCCCATGCTAGCTTCGCAATTGGAATTAATTCAGATCCGATGAGATCTTCATCATAAAAATTCCGGCCTTGTTCTCCTAAAGAAGTTTCGCAACAACCAATATTATACACACCATAAGGATGCTCACTAAAGTTTTTAATAATGCCTAAAAAACGTTCAATTTGCCACCTCTTATTGATGGCTGTTAGTGGTGTAGAATCTATTACTGTACATCCGTTATAGTGTTTCAAGAATTGTTATCAATCTCCTTACAATGGATCAGCTTCAAGGAAATACATTATGACTTTTGATATTCATACATAACTGGAACTTTATCCATTTTAACGGTTTTGGCCACAATATAACGACGATAACCATCTTTCAAGATATTCGATCCTTTTTCAATCGTTAATGGCTCATCCAGACGCCCTGTACGTTTCACAAAATCAATGACCTTTTGTGTTTTTTGAGGGTTTGGACGTGTCTTTAAGAACTCTTCAGGTACGATGATTTCGTCGAAACTTAGAAGATCTTGTGTCCCTTTTGGCTGATTTGTTATTTGTTTCTTTTGTGGCTCCACCTTTTTCTCTTGAACAGGTGTCTCCTTCACTTCTGCCTGTACTTTTTCAGCTTTCTTCTCTTCATTTGCTGCAGGTTGAGAAGTAGTTACCGGTTTTTCTGCCTGCTTAGTAGCAGCAACTTCTTGTTGCGCTGCAGAAGCCTCTTGTTTGGCCTCTTTTTTATCGTTTGGTTCATTGTCTTCTTTGTCTTTCTTATTTGGGAGAACGGTAATCTGGAAGCAGATTACACCTACTTCACCAGGGCATTCATCAATCGGAATGTCTAAAGTTGGTTCTCCTTGAATTAAGATCTTTTCATGCATAATACTTTTTTTCGTGAGACCTGTTTTGTTAAAAGCCTTCTTTGCAACAAATACCGTGTACGAAATAAACGTACTCTTCTTCAAGCCTTTAGGTGCAGATGGTGACCCTTTTTCACGCATATCAAAGGCAACATAGCGATCGTATTCTCGTAGTGGTCCTGTGGCTGATCCAGTTAACGTAATTTTATGTGGCATAATGTGCTCCTCCTGCGTAGATATAGATTTATTTATTATTTAGAACAGTATTCTAAATAAACATATCCTAACAATAATTTAGCTTCTAAGGGATTTCTTTACTTTTTACATTTTCTTCTGTCGTACATATAAACAAAGACTATGTGCATACTTATAGTGTGGACTTGTAGCTCAATGGTAGAGCAGCCAGTCGTATTACACTATACAACTTTGGTGTCTTGCAGGTTCAAATCCTGCCAAGTCCTCACTTAAAACACTGAATACGTTAAAAATAGTAAAAGTCCTTGCTGTGCTTTAGTTATGTTTAAAAATTAAGAAGCTGGTTCCTTTAATTTAGCATGTTGATTCAACAATTCCTGCTCTTCAGGTGTTAATGCTTGTCCTAAATCTTGTTTCAGTTCCGCCATTTCTAGTGAACTGTACGTAGAGCAGTGTTCTTGCAGCAAGCATTCCTCTTCTGTTGTAAGTTTTTGCCCTAGGTCTTGCTTTAGATAGATTACTTCAAGCTGTTGTTCCAATGTCACTTCTGTTTCTTGTGTACCCATTTCTTGATCCTGCTCAGCCTTTAACCAATCAGGAACGATTTCTTTACGGATAATATTTTTTGGTATAAATAATTTTGTTGATGACGCCTCTTTATGTATAACTTCCTCATGAGTTGGATATACTGATGAATAATCCTGATTTTTAGGATTCACCAACTGATAGAATTGGTTTTTCGCAATTTTATAGAGTAATTGGCACATATTATCTAAGGACAAGGAATTTCCTTTATGATTAGCTTCATGTACATATTTGTCTAACCCAATAATAGATGTATACGCAATTTCATGTACTTGCCCTTTGGTAATATCAATCTCTGTATCTCGTTTTACCGTTTTTGCAGCATTTTGAATCCGAGCATAAAAGTCTTTTAGTTGATGACCATACTTACCTGCATATACTTGATTGACTTTCTTAGGAACACCTTTGATATAGGTAAATGACTGTGAAACAGACATTAAATGATTATTTATATGATTTACAGGTAAATCAAGGTTAATAAAGGCACCAGGTGATTTATCGGCCTTTAAGATTGGTGTATCAACGTTTTCAGCACTTTCTGGACACATCACAGGAAGCGTCACAGGAGTTGTCATTTCTTCTTGTTGGACCATTTGTATACCTGTTGTATCATGGGCAAAAAAGATTTCGTCGCAAATCCGATTAAAGTTCTTATGGCTTTTAAGAATAAATACATAGCTATCAGGGTGAGTACCTGTTGCATCCTCTTTAATGTAACGTGCTACAAGTATAAAAGGTGTCGCTTTTAACGAACGTACAAAACGAGAAACCGTACTTTTAGAAACTTTAAATTTCTTCATGAGTGTTTCAGAACGAATGGCTTGGATGCCTGTAGCCACTAGGTTATAAATGACATGATCAAGCATTTCCATTCTTTTTTTAGGAAATTCTTTATGTATAGCTGATTGGTTCTGTTTATAATGAGTACGGATAATTTCTAAAAACTCTTCTTTCTTTTTCCGAAGTGTGGATTTGTTCTTCCATAACCACTTAAACCGTCCGTTGAAGGTGTCTACATCTTTTAAATAGCAGGTCAATATTTTTGTCATTTGTTCATTATCTCCTTTAAGGAACAAAAAAAGACACTGTTTCCCTGGAAAAAGGAAAACAATGTCGTGATTTTGATGAACTAAGCCCTTGAAATAGACAGCTATTTCATATAAAATAAAACCATAAGTTTTATTTTATAGAAAAACTAACTCTATTAACAAGAGACTTCGACAAGTGTTTTCCCTACTGTAACTAGGGGGAACGGTTTAAGAGTGCTACCAACACGTCTTAAACAGTTGAAGTCTTTTTTCTATTCCGGTCATTTTTGTTAGTTTTATTATAGCGTTAATTAATCTCATAATTCAATAAGAATTAGTAATATATCTCAAAAGATTTAGTTTTGCACCTTTTATGAGGTGCAAATCCTATCTATATTCAAATGAATTTATTGTTGAAGGTATTAAGAGAACTTTCTCTGACAACTGCTACAAAAATAATAAAACAGCTTCTAATTACTGACCAGTAATTAGAAGCTGTTTTATTATTTTGTGAACATTCTTTTCCATATGCTTTTTCCTTGTTCTTTTTGAATTTCGGTCATAGCTGAATGGATAGAATCTAGTTTTTTAAGTAATTGATCATTCACTTCTTTTAAACGCTGATTGTCTTGTTCAAGTTTATTCATCTGTTCTTTTATTTCTATAACATCTTTTTTTTCTGCCAAATTTTCAGATGGAAGCGTTAGTTGTTCTTTCTTTTCCATTTTTTTATCCATTTCTTCTATTTTTTTAGCAAGTAATAAAAATGCTTCTTTAAAGGAGTTTTCGTTTATATCTTCTTCCTCTAAATCCTTGTTAATAATTTTTGTTTGTTCTTCGCTCATTAAATTTGCTTTAATTAATTCTTCACGAATCATTTCATTTGGTGCATGTTTTCCGAACTTTTCCTTTAGTTCAATAATCTTCTCGATTTTTTTATCTTCATCAGTAAATATGTATCTTATTCTTCCAATTCTTTTATGTCGTACTAACCCGACTTCGCACCAGTCCCGTAACTGATGATTTTCTATATTAAATTTTCTAGCAACTTCTGAAATAACCATTGTTTCTTCGCTCATAATTGTACCTCCCTCACAAACGAATTAATTTAACTTAGTTAGTATCTTCTTATATGAAATATTTTTAATAACTCAATTAAGTCTAACTTAATTGGTCCTGACTAATTAAATTAGACTTATTTTAAAGCTTGTCTTTATTATTCTAGCAGATTTCACACTTAACTGAATTAAATTTATTATATTTTACGTTATGTAGTTCAATTAAATTTGTACTGAGTTCTTCAAAAAACTACAAATCCATTATAGTTTTTTAAAATATTACAATAAGTTTAATTAAAATGCAATTAAGTCCAACTAATTGTATTTTAATTAAACTTTTATTTATTTACATTTAATTTAGTTTAACTTACTTCATTTTAAGTTCAACTAAATTAGGTTTGTATGCTACGAGGTTATTTTAAGTTAATCTTAAGTTAAACTATCAAGTTTGGATTGGTAATTTAGAACAAAAAAGTTATGTGTTAAGTTGTTTTTCTCATTTAATCCTCAATCTATTGAGGATTTTAATAGCTGAGACTACTGTCGATTCTGTTTAGATAATACACTTCTTCTGTAATATGGTGTGAAACATATCTATGTAGGCATTATCATAAAAGCAGTCTTTTTGGCTGAAAAGATGCTTTATCTCTTATTTGTGGACATGCTTAGTAAACTCATGTCTTATTTATTGTGAATCGAAATCGTTACGAATAGATATACCTTTTTAGGGCTTTTGGACAGTGTAAGCTTTTTGAAGTGCTTCAATGATTAATTCTGATGTGATTAAACGAGAAAAAATAGTACACAATTTCTTTAATGTGAATTTAATGAAGATGCTAAACAACACCAACCGCCTCGTATCATAGAGACATACTTAATTTCAGGCACTCATTGTCTAGAGAGATTTGATAAATTTTTGAAACGCTAAAATGTGTTTTGCTTTTTCTTCAATATGACCATAGCCTCTTTTTTGAAGAATCTTAGCTAATTCTCTAGGTATTAGAGATCTTTCCTCTGCATTAAAAGATGTTAATACATTCACGCAGTTATAAATTGTTACTTTTGATCACTATATTCGCTGCTTAATTATTTAACCAAGTTTTCAGCATGGTATAAATACATAATCTGTTTTTTAAGTCATCATTTTATTTTCTCCCACTTATGTTCATTTCCTAATTTTGTCCATTAGTCATAACTAATCCAGACTCAATTGAGTCTGGATTAGTTATCTTATTTGAACGAGAATTAATTAGGTAGAGCCACCTTTTATTGGTACATTTAGTCTGTGTATACCTAATTGAAATTAATTTAAATCAATTAATTACTAATTGGGTATAAAAAATATAGATTCGACAGCTTTTAATTAGACAAGTTAATATGCCCTATTTTAATTAAATTAAACTTCTTTTTGTTGAGTTAATTTTAATTCAATTGATTCTAAATTAGTGATAATTAACTCGTTTTTTAAAAAATAGAGTTAGATTCTTGCAGAAGAAAAAAGAAAATCTAATTGTTTAGTTATATATTAGGGTGATAATAAAATCTTAAAAAGTTATTTAGTGAATTAATGAAAAATTTTTAATTTGAAAAGTACATGTCTTTAATTTTTATCAAAAGAATAGAGAAACAGAAACAAGGATATAAAAGATTCACTTTGATGCTAAAAGCATCCTGCTTCATGAATATAAGCAGAAAATTTTACGTGAAAAGATGAAAAAATGAATGAAAAGCAACAAGATTTAGCCATGAAGTGAAAAAACCCAGGGGGACGCAAAGGGGACATGGCTCCAAAATAGGGGGACATAAAGGGGACATCGGGATTTTAAAAGGGGACGTAAAAGGGACGTACACCAAAAAAAGGGGACGCAAAGGGGACATTTAGCGATTTTCTTTGTACCCACGGTTTTGCTAGGCTCTGCCTAGCCCCACACCTATGGTGGGGGCAAAAACCCCTTATGCTCTTCTCTCTATTTTTTGAGGAGCACCACTATTTTGAGGAGTTGACATGAAAGATGGAAATTAAAATAAGAAATGTAGATCCGATTGCAGTTAAAAAAATTGATGAGTTAGCAAAAGAACGTAAGGTATCAAGGCAAGAATTTTTAAAAAGTCAGCTTGAAACGCTGGCTTTTTTCCGTAAACAAACAGACCGTGAAAATGAACTTGAAAACTTGATTGAAAAGAATATTAAGATGATGGAAAAGTGTGCTGTTTCTATGGAAAATATGAATCATATTTTGCTTGAAATGATTGGAGATCCAGAAGAATAATACAGATCCTTTAGAAAAATTCAATTGGGTTAACGGAGGTAAGCAGATGTGCTAGAAAAAACAAATAGTTCAACAGTTGTACCAGGCGTTGTATTAAAAACAAAATTCATTACAGCTTCTCATAAAGCCTTTCAAGAGTATGTTGATTATGTTGATCGTGAGGAAGCAAAAAGAGAACTTGGAGCGCATGAGAAATTGTTTTCTCTTTATCAGGATTATATGGATAATCCTGATAAGACTTCTTCTTTATTTACCCAACATTCTGATCGATTGACAGGGGAACAGAAAGAAGAATTAAAAAAAGGTTTTGAGGAAGCACAAAGAAATAACAGTATTATGTGGCAGGATGTCATTACATTTCATAATCCTTGGCTTGAAGAACAGGGTTTATATGACTCACGTACTCATACAGTGGATGAAAAAAAGTTAATACAAATAACAAGACAATCTATGAACAAAATGCTTGAAAGGGAAAAGTTAGATGGTTCAGCTATTTGGTCAGCAGCTATACACCACAACACGGACAACATACATATTCATATTGCAACAGTTGAACCAGCTCCTACACGTAGTCGGGGAAAAAGAAAGCCAAAAACATTGGATGTGATGAAGTCAACCGTTGTTAATCAAATTATGGATCGAGGAGAAAATCAGAATAGAATTAATCATTTAATACGCAAAGAAATGGTTGACCAAAAGAAACAAAATTCTTCTTTTGCATGGCGCAATAGAGAATTAAAACCCTTGTTTTTAATGGTCTATAATCATCTTCCACAAGATAAAAGGCAATGGCAATATAGCTACAATACCATTAAACCATTGAAACCTTATATTGATACATTGAGTGAAAAATACATCAAAAAATATCATCAAAAAGAGTATCAACAATTAATAAAGAACTTAGATAAAGAAGTAAAAGAATTAAAGAAAGCATATGGGGAGGGGACGAGGGATAAAGGACGCTACGAAAATTATAAGCAAACGAAAATAGATGATTTATATAAGCGAATGGGAAATGCTTTTTTGCAAGAAATGAAAGCTTATGATCGAAAGCAGCAAGATGTAAAACGTCTGTTGGATAGAAAGCAATCTGGAAATCAAACAGCGAGATATAAGCAGCATGTACCTGTACATTTTTCACTTCGCAAAATAGAAAAAGCGTTCAAAAGTGAATATGAAAGTTGGAAAAACCAACAGCATTATGAACGAATGCAACGTGAAACAGAACGTGATCGTAACCAACAAAACGACTATGAAAGGGGCTATTAATCGATGGAGAAGCAACGAATGAAATTAGCCATTGAGGATGAGTCAAAAGCGTATATTGAATCATTTAAAGAGGAGCATGGATTGCGCTACACGGGTGATGCCATTGCACAAATTTGCAAGGAACATGAAGCATCTAAAAGTAATGAATGGTCATTAAAGTATATTACGGAAGTAGTGAGTCATCATCTCCATGAGTCCTTAAAAAATGAGTTTCAAGCTTTACGAGAAGAGATTCATACATTAAAAGGTGAGATGACAAAAACAAAACTAGGGGCGAACGCAGCAGATAAAAATACACAAATTTTAATTGAATATATGAACGGTCTTTTCTTCCATCATGGATTTAAAGGATTGATGACCACCAGTATGCAGGAGATGGATAGTACAAGAGTAGCGAAGGAAACAGTTGAGAAACGAATTGCAAATCAGCGTCAAAAACGGATTGATTGGGAAGAATCGAGGGGGAAACAACAATCTCATTGATTGTTTCATATAAAAAGAGATTTAACTACTAAAAGGAGGAATTAATCTTTATGTTTTTTAACAAAGATTTAGTGTTAGCTTCGATTAAAGCTGTAGGAGAGGATCATGCCATTGTACAGTATCAAGACAAAGAAGTAGAGGTGAATTTAAGTCCAGAAGAAGCGAAGGAGTTTCATCAATATGTGGTGCATCAAGAAAATATGTTGGTGCCAATGAATATTAAAACACAGAAGCCTTTTGTGGATTTAGAGGAACCTTGGTATGAACAAGAATTAGAAGAATTAAAGGGAATCTCCTATCAAAAAGAGGAGGGGGAAGATGAGTAAAACATATGCGAAGAAATCTGTCGAAGATAAGCGTAAAGAGGTTGAAGAGTTAACGAAGGGTATGGAAAAGAAAGTTGAGCAGCATTTTCATTCTGCCGAAGAACTAAAAGACTATTTATCTTTCATGGGTAAGTTTTATCAATACTCCATGTCAAACACAGCGCTTATTCAAGAACAGTTTTTTGGTGCTCAAGCTGTTGGGTCATTTAAGTTTTGGAAAGATAAAGGGTTCTCCGTCAATAAAGGGGAGAAAGGCATTAAAATTCTTGTTCCAAATAAAACCGTTCCCAAATTTAAGGATGAAAAAGGGAAATGGAAGTCGATTAATAAAGCCACCCCTCAAGAAAAGAAGTTGATTCAAGAGGGGAAAAAAGAAGTCACTCATGGCCGACTGTATTTTTCAGTCGGCCATGTTTTCGACATCAGTCAAACGAACGCGACGGCTAATGATTTACCTAAGATTTTTCCAAATCGTTGGTTAGAAGGCAATGTAGAGGATTACAAGACACTCTATAAAGGAATGGAAGCTATTGCTGAAAAGAATGGTATTTCCATCATTGCTCCTAAAGAAGAACTAGGAAGCGCAAAAGGTGTATCTTACACGTTAACAAAAGAAGTTGCGTTAAATCCTCGTAATTCAGAAAAGCAAAATGTAAAAACACTTTTGCATGAACTCACACATGCCAAACTTCATACAAAGGACACATATCTAAACTATACAGCTGCGGAAAAAGAATTTCAGGCAGAAATGACAGCTTACACAGTTTCATCTTATTTTGGGATCGACACCAGTTCTTATTCGTTGGATTACCTCTCAAATTGGACAAAAGGAAAGACCTTTGAGGATAAAACAAAACTTTTAAAAGAAGTACATGAAACATCAGTTGGCTTTATTGAAACAATAGAAGAAACGTTGGTAAAAGAACGAGAAAAAAATCGGTCACCAGAAAAAAACGATGAAAAGCAGCAGCAAGCAGATCCTCTTTCTTCTGAAAATGTACAAGAGAAAATGAAAGAAGGATATGAAGATTATAAACAAAAGCAGCAACAGGAATCGGCACAAAATGTAGATAGTATTTTAGATCGTGTCACGGCTGAAGAGAAATATTATTCAACCAAAACCCAAGCGATCAAAAATGGATGGATGACAAAGGAGGAAGTCGTGAAACTTGAACATCAGATTGATTCAACCATGACTAAAAACGAGAAGGGGGTCATGAATGGTCAAGTTCAGGAACAATCTCTTACTTTTCAAGACCGTATGGAAGTGGGCAGTCAAATGCAATTCCAAAAACGTACAGGTACAGCTAGACGAAAAAAAGAAGAACCGGAGCTAGAAAGGTGAGAGAGCGTACATGCTCTCTTTTTTCATGTCCAAATATGAATTAAATGGAGGAATCGATCATGCAAAAAGTAACATCTCTTTCAAATGACCAATTTAAAATGCTTGTTTCCGATAAACGAGAATTAAAGAAGTTTATGAAGCACCCACAAAATGAAAAAATCGAGGCAGATTGGGCGAACATCAGTGAGAAACAGCTGCAAGACATCCCTTCTGGTGCTGTTTACTTAACACAATCAGCTCTAGGGGAAGAAAAACCGCAGGTTTTACTTGTTTCTACGGATAAAAAAGGACAAAAACAAGCCTACAAAAGTGAAACAACACTTGATTTTTTAAAGAGTCATGATGTGAACCCTGTTTTAGAGAAAGATCGAGAAACGCAGCTCAAAACGAGCTATATTACGTTTTTACAGGCTCATGACAAAGAGAAACCTCAAGATATTGATAGCATGTTAGCCCGTGTGAATGCAGAAAACGATTATGTCATGTTGAAATCAAGTGCCTTAAAGGAAAAGCAGTTCACCTCTGACCAATTGAAAGGCATGGAGAATGAGCTTTCTCATCAGTTTCAAGCTCGTAAACAGACACAAGAGAAGGACCGATATCAAGAAGATTACAAACAAGAAGTACTAGAAGTTATGCAGCAGCCTAGTGAAGAAACACAGTATAAGCAACTGTTTAAACAAAACTTGTTAGCTCAATTAGACATATCAGATGAAAAAGATTCTTCTAAAGAAGCGAAAAAAGAAGCCGAAGCAGAAAAAGCTCCTGTCGAAAAGCAGCTGAAGCAAGAAACACCTCAAGAGAAAGAACAGCGTTTGGCCAAAATGAAGGAGTTTGAACAAAAGCATTCCTTTGATAAGGTGTACAAATTAAAAAAAGAAGTGCTGCAGGAATTAAAAGAGCTCAATTTGACTGATTCTCAACGTGAGAAATTAACTAAGCTTGAAAAGGCTTTAGACACGGAGAAAAAGGATCATGACAAGCAGAAAAAAGAAGAGAAATCACAGAATGGATTTACGAAGTTTTTTGCACGGAATAATGGAGCATTTTCTTCAAAGAAACGGCAAGAAACGCAAGAAATAGAACGCTAAAAATGGCAAAAAAATTGGAAATGAATGGGGGCTGAAAAGCTCCCTTTTTGCATAGGGTGAAGTGAAGGAGGGATTTAGGTGGGAGAACGAAAACACGTCAATGAGGGGGAAATCATGAAAGCACGAGATGTTGATTTGTTGTCGTATCTGGAAGCCAAAGGCGAAACCTTTGTAAAAGAAGGAAAGTACTATCGTCATACGGAACATGATAGCTTACTCATTAAAGGAAATATGTACGCTTGGAACAGCCGGAATGAAACAGGATATGGAGCAATCAGTTTCGCTCAAATGTATTATGGGATGTCATTTCCACAAGCCGTATTAGATATCAACAAAGGCGATTATAAAGAGCTTTCTCAGTCGCATGAACAACCGTCGGTTTCACCATCAAAAGAGCCTTTTCGCTATCCAAAAGAGTTAGAGGTAAAGGATCAAAGCAAAATAAAAGATTATCTCATAAAAGAACGCAAAATAGATTCTCGGTTAGTTGACTGGCTTCTTCAAAGAGATTTAATTGCCCAGGACAAACGGAACAATGTGGTGTTTAAATGGCGTGAACATGGAGGTAAAGGAACGGTAATTGGGGCAGATCGGCAAGGTACAGCTTCGATAAAAAATAAACGAGGTTCTTTTAAACAAGTATTACCGAACGATAACCCACATACAGGCTTTTCAGTTGATGTTGGTCGTCCAAATAATATTTATTTCTTTGAAAGCCCCATTGATCTTCTTTCTTATTGGAGTATACAGGAAAATAAATTGCAGAATACGCGCCTTATTAGTATGAATGGCTTAAAACCTAAAACTGTTGCCCAATCTTATATCGAAGCTCGAAGAGAAGGCTTAGGCATTAAAGAAATGGTGCTAGCTGTCGATAATGACCAAGGAGGAAAAGAATTTATTGACAAAATGAACCAAATCGTTAATGCTGATTTAATAAGAGCAGATATTCCAAAGGGAGCGAAAGACTGGAACGATCAATTAAAGAAGAATGGAAAAAGCATTCAACCTGTGGCATCACGTCTCCGAAATAAACAAAAAGAACAGGAGCTTTCAATGAATGGATAAAGTGTTTCAAAGTGTATTTTATCTTTTTCTTATCATCATTTTATTTAAGCTTTCTCAATTTGCTTACCGTGTCATTCGTGAACGGAAGTATATGAAAGAGCTAGCCCAATCAGGTATGCCCTATATTGATAAAATGGATGGTTATCAGTTCGAAATTTATCTAAAAGCACTTTTTCAGCAATTAGGTTACAAAACTCAAGTGACGCAAAAGTCTGGTGATTTTGGGGCTGACTTGGTGATGGAAGGCAAGGATAAGATTGTGATTCAGGCCAAACGATATGGAGTTAAAAACCGGGTGAGTCTTTCTGCTGTACAAGAAGTTTATGGAGCAAAAGCGTATTATAAAGCGAATCAAGCTTGGGTCGTGACCAATAGTTATTTTACGAAACAGGCTAAAGAGTTAGCAGCTGCATGTGATGTGACTTTAATGGATCGTGCGGATCTTCAAAAGTTTATCAATGAAGTCAATCCTGTTTTCAAGGCACGAGAAATCTTTGAAAATATCACACCAGAACCTCGTAAATGTCCAAAGTGTGGGCAAGATCTAGTCGTACGAGATGGGAATGGCACTCGCTTTTTTGGTTGTTCCTCTTTCCCTTCTTGTCGTCATACGGAAAAAATTAATAAGGAAGTAAGTAAGAGCAGACCTTCGGTATAGTAAGGTCTGTTTTTTCTTGCTCTAAAAAGGAGCCGATGTTATGAGTCCATATACTAGTCTTAACTGATTGGTGAAGGGATATTTTTTATGTATAAATCATTGGATTCATCACATAATATCAGTGTAATGGTATTGTTCTCTCCCCAAAGGGATTCAATCACACTTACCCTATTTCAATCTTCCTTCTAACTGATTGAGTGGGTTTTTTTTTATGTGTATTTTAAGACACTGATATTTGCATCAAATGTACTTACGCAAAACAAACGTTAATTGCGATAGAGAATGTTTCTTTACATGTCAAAATCATCAATGAAATAGGTTTTTGTTCATAAATGATTGTTACGAAAAACACCTTCAAATAAAGAAGGTGTTTTTTCTGTTTTATATACACATGATAAAAAGAGGAGTGTTTGAGATGAAGAATCTATTTATTAAATTAATCACTATTTTTACATTACTAATGATAACCCTATGTGTGGTTTCAGTGGGGAAAACAGAAGCAGCCAGTAAAACTGTTAATCAAGACTTCATCATTATTAATAAGCATTATAACTTAAATTAAGGTAATAATTCATAGGATAGTTAGTCTGCTATGTGGTCTAACTATCCTTTTTTATTTACATAATAGATTAGAAAAATGAATATTGAAATAATAGTTTAATATGTATAAAATGTGATTGTAGATAAGAGTGTTAGTTTGGTTTTAAGTGGAGGACAAAGCCTCGGTGCGAGGACAGCACTCCGCAGAACCGTTAGGTTCGAGGATCTTAAAGAAATAACGATAACTAGATAACATTATGTGGGAGGCGTTTTCATGAGAGTAGAAGAAATATCTGTTGGTAATAGAAAGGCATATCTTCTAATTGGTACAAGTGGATTACCTGTTGAACCTGTTGCAAAGTATATGAAATACCTATACAACAGTGAGAGGAGCAGTAATACTTTACAGACGTACTGTACGGCTTTGAAATTTTACTTTACATACTTGGAGCAAACAGGAATTGATTATCAACAGGTGAGCTTTGAAAAGTTATCTAACTTCGTTGTTTGGCTTAGAAATCCCTATGAAAACAATAACGTTGTACTCCATAAAACAGTAAAAGCTAAACGCAGGGAAAGCACAGTAAACAATTACCTTACGGTCGTGGCATCATTTTATGATTACTTATACAGAAATGATTTAGTGGACTCAGACATGGTTGAAAAGCTTATGAAGAAGATGTTCATTGGTGCTGGTGGGAATGGGTACAAGGGTTTCTTACACCATGTAAATGGAGGGAAACCTATCTCTAAAAATATTCTAAAGCTGAAGGAACCCAGGAAACGCGTCCAAGTATTTACGAAAGAACAAGTCGAAGAAATCTATTATTCTACTACAAATATAAGAGATAAATTTCTTGTGCGGTTGCTTTTTGAAAGTGGATTGCGTATCGGAGAGGTTCTCTCCCTGTTTCTTGAAGATCTTCAATTCGATGCTAAACAAAGAAAGCACAAAATCCAACTGACCAATAGAGGTGAATTGCCAAACGGAGGTAAATTGAAGACTGGAGAGCGAAAATTAGACATCTCTCAGGGTCTCATGAACCTATACGACGATTATTTGTACGAAGTGGTTGATGAATATAACCCGGACCATAATTTTGTGTTTGTGAAGATTTGGGGAAAGAATGCTGGAGACCCCCTCACCTACTCCGATGTCTATGCGACCTTTAAAGAGCTTGAAAGAAAAACAGGTATACATATTACCCCGCATATGTTTCGACACACTCATGCTACAATTTATTATCTTCAAACCAAAAATATCAAGCTGGTACAAGAACGTTTAGGTCACGCCCAAATTCAAACCACGATGAACCTATACATTCACCCCTCTGAGGATGAAATCCGAAAGGATTGGGAGAAAGCCGCCCATGCATTTGAGATTGGGCAAGAAAACATGGAAGACTTTCAATCAAATATCCCTGACGAAGCAGTTCCTTTTTAGAAGCTAGTTAGAATTTTAGGAGGCAATTTATTGGATAAAATCATAGCAAACAATGCAATTACAAAAAATGAATATTGGAACTTAATCACATCTACTCTCTCCTCTTACGAGGTTAAGGATATATCTCCTGATGGAAAAGTAACAAGGAGAGTCGTGAATAATGATTACTTTTTAGTCAATGATATTTGGAATGTAAATGATATTGGTAACATCCCTAACTTTGAGGAAAGCTTCAACAGATACAAAGTTCCTAGTAGGAATCAAAAGTTTCCAACCGAAAACAAAACTATTGGCTTAGAACTTAAATTTGTTTATTATTGTAAGTTGTTTAACGATGAATGGAGTTTAAACAGCTTTTTTCATACTTACAAAACATTCCTAAACAAATTAGTTTTATTTCTTAACGAAAACATTCTCACCTCTATTCTCTCCTTGATTTGGACGTTGAGAAAACTGAGAAAGAGTGGATTTGGTGGTTGAACAACAAAGGTGTAAAAACAACCCTAGCAAGAAAAAGTGTGCAGTATGGTGAATTTGAGACTAAAACACCAATAGCGACTTTCTTCCGTTCCATATATGAGAAATTATTTAATCTAACCGATACCCGTGAGGAATGGGGAAAAGATAGATGGGATGTTAGGGTGTTAAATGCCAATTATGGAGTAGATTACAACGCCTCACTACCACTTTATTATATTGATTTCACAAAAATTGAAAATGTTACTTTTAGACAATATTTAAAAAAATATATTAAAACTAGATTACTAGGTGGCAGGAAATTTTCTTGGTCAACTGCTCAAAATTATGTGAGATGGGTTCCCAAGTTCTTTAATTTTATTAATGAATTAGAACCTGAATGGGATGATTTAAAAGATCTTACAAGACAGCATATAGAAAAGTATGTAGAGTTTCTTCATCATTATGCCCAAAATAACTTAAAGAATAGAAATGCCAACCCGGATAAATTTATATATATAAACGTGGAGTGCACTTATTCATTTTTAAGAGATACCCAGCGTTACGATTACAGTATTGCACCTAAGAAATCAACTACAAAGTTACTTTACTCTGAGGATTATCCTTCTCTTGATAAGAAATCAGATGATACTATTGATTACATTCCTGACTATGTATTAGAGCAATTATTTGACAATATAAACGACCTTCATTCAGATGTACAACCTGTCGTGTGGATTGCTTTTAAAACTGGATTGCGTATCAGCGATACATTAGGATTAACACAGGAGTGTTTGGTTCGGTTAAATGGCAAATATTCTATTCAAACCGATATTGAAAAAATATATGTGAATGGTCATAAAATCCCGATTGACGACCAATTAGCAAATATGATTGCCGTTTTAATCCATAAATCCAAGGAACTCAGTAACGATGATAACAACCCTAATAAATACATCTTCGTTCGGTACAAAGGTTCCCGTAAGGGAAAACCATTTTCCCAGTTTTGGGTACGAGATCAACTTGGAAAACTAGCTTTCGAAAGAACATTACTGACGAAGTGGGCAATGTATTCCATTTCAAATCACACCAATTTCGACATACATATGCGGTCAAGATGTTGAATGGTGGCGCTGACATTTTAACCGTCCAGGAATTACTAGCTCATGCCTCGCCTGAAATGACCCTGCGATACGCCCGTTTATTGGACGATACAAAACGGAAGCGTTTGAAAAGGTGGTTAAGCAAGGTGTATTTTCCTTTAACCTAAATGGGGAAATTCATCAAGTATCTGAAACAGAAGATATCCCTGAAGACATTCTAGATATGATGTGGAAAGATGAAAAGCTAAACGCTTTGGACAACCCCTACGGAACTTGTCGTGCTAGAGTGAAAGGAAACTGCCCATTAGCAGCAGAACCTCCTTGTCTCACAGCCAACGATGGAAAGCCTTGTTTTGATTTAGCTGTAGGTATGACGAGTTTTGACGTTAAAAAGTATGAACTTCTAATAGAAACCACTACAAAGTGGATTGAAGCCTCCAAAAAATATGGTCGCGAAGATATGGTCAAAGCTAATGAAAAAAACTTGGAGAGATACCAGAGCATTTATGAAACAATCAAGGGTGGGAATGTAATTTTTGGAAAATTTGAACGTGTGAAGAAACAGTTAGAAAGAAAACAGAAGAAAGGTGTTAAACATGGCTAATTTTGAACGTGAGGAGCAACTACGGCAACTACATAAACAGCGAAAACAAGCAACTAAAGATAAAGTTGAGGAGGCTATTAAACGTCTTATAAAGAGTTCTAAAGCAATAAACTTTAATAGTGTGGCAAAAGAAGCAGGTGTAGCGAAAGCTACCCTATACAATCATATAGAACTCAAAGAGCGCATTGATTTCTTGCGAAATCAACAAGAAAAAGCATTTGTGGATGATAGAATTAAACGGGATGAAAATAATCAGAACGCGGTCATCTCTTCCCTCAAAAGAAGAATTGAAAAGTTAGAGAAAAAAAATCAACAATTAGAAAAAGAAAATAGAGAGTTGCGCCAAAAAGAAAATGAAAAGCTCACCGATTACTTTACAAAGTTATAAAGTTAAGCCCTCACATATTAGACATATCTAAAATGTGAGGGCTTTTTATTTTCAACAGTTTTACTTGTCTAACCTAAATATAATACAACAAACTTGCTTATTTTCACAATGGCTATATAGAAGTTATTAATCCAGTGGCTACGGGTAAAACATGGGAGAAAACACCTGTGGGCATCTTTAAAATCGTGAACAAGATTAAAAATCGGCCTTATTATACAGGACATATTCCTGGGGGAGACCCTCGCAATCCCTTAGGAAAACGTTGGTTAGGACTAGATGTAAATCGTACAAATGGCAATACCTATGCCATTCACGGTAATAACAATGAAAGTAGCATCGGAAAATACGTGAGTCACGGATGTGTTAGAATGCATAATAAAGATGTGGAGAAGCTTTACGAGAAAGTTCAGATTGGTACACCGGTTGCGATTACGTATTCCTATAAGAGCTTTATTGATCTCACTAAGATTTATGGATATACGTTTAAAGGCTACAAGTTAAAAAACAACTAATGATTAGGCAGCATTCCGTTATGACGGGATGCTGTTTTTTCTTTGTCTTCTTTCTATATAGCCCTTATCATGGAAATAGATGAAAAATATGGTGAAGGAGGATATGGTTATGCGAGCAAAAATCGAAAAGGCTAAACATGTGGTAATGTTTAGAGCTACAGGAGAGTTTTATGCGCATGAGGTCAATCAAGATAAAATAAGAATAGGTTTTTTTGTCTGTCCTTCATGTGAAGTCAAAGTACATTATAAACACGATCATTTCTTTTCCCGTGAACATAAACGAAATTGTATCTATGTGAAAGAACAATTTAAGAAAAAAGCCTACTAGGTAAATGAAGATTCAATGATTTTATATGGAACTACGGGGAAAAGGGGGGAAACGACATGAAAAATCATGTTTATCAAAATGGACGTTTAATTCAAACGAATAAAAAATTTTCAGCATTAAAGCAAAAGCAGAAAGAATGGATAACGAACGAATTAAGACAACGTTATATTAGTGCGATCAACCACCCTCATGTCAAACTAAATCCCAAGAAACGAGATCAAATTTTAGACGAAGTTTATGATCTTATTGAGGGAAAAGAAATTTGGATACCTTATGGTGAAGTGAAGAGACACTATTTTAGCAAAATCCCTTCGTTTATTCGTAAGAATAAGAAAATGATGCAAGAAGAAATAAAAGGTGAATCATAAGATGGCTAGAGTAGTTATAGAATGGGACTATTTTAAACATTCGACAGCGTTGAGACTACATAAACAGGCTAAGCTTGTTTTAGTACCATTTATATGATGTAGGAAGGAGCACTTAAGGTTCCTTTGTTGGATTGATAAATCTATTCATAGAAAATCAAATGAAGTAGAATATTGCAGCAGGAAGGGGAGAATATAAAATGAAATCAACAGGTATTGTACGAAAAGTAGATGAATTAGGTAGAGTTGTTATTCCAGTTGAGCTAAGAAAGGTTCTTGCTATTAAAGAAAAAGACCCTATCGAGATCTTTGTTGATGGGAATCAAATTATTTTAAAGAAATACATGTCTTATAACGAATGTATAGTAACAGGTGACATCACTCCTCAAAATAGGGAATATGCAAAAGGTTTAGTGCTAAGTCCAAGAGGGGCGGAAATTTTAAAGAATGAAATAGAGTTTAAGTTCAATATAAAAGCTTAATTTATTCATGGTTTTATGGAGTAGAGGTAATTTTTCAAAGGCTTGAAGCCTTGATAAATCTATAATGTGTAAAATTATGTATAAAGGATAAATTTTGATGTTACGTCATCCCTTGTCTCCTGAGGGGTGGCGTTTTGTTTTTATTTCTTTCCTGCTAAGAGCTTATTTTCCAACTTATATATCCATTTATAATATCCTAATACAATAAGTAAAAGTAAAGGATCCATAACGGCTGAATGCCATAGATTCCACCAACCGTATTTAAAGTATCCCCACGGTTCAGGTAATAATGTGATGGCTTCATAAAGTAAAATAGCTATCATCCAATAAAAAATATACATAATACGTTTATGAAAGGCTTCTCCAGAAGGATACCAATTTAGAAACATCATATTCACTGGTGGAATCAATACTGTTAATGTAAGAATTTCACGCCACCCATCAATATCTTTAGAAAAGTACCAATAGCCATGATATTTTGTATCAATATATAAATCGCCGAGTTGTTGCAAAGCAATTGTAAATGCCCAAATATGTACGATTTGATTTGCCGTCAATCTTTTATTTGTTTTAAACGCAATAAAGTTAAACAGAATAATAGCAATAATAAGTCCTATCATAAGGTTAATTTTCCCTTTTAACCAAATATACCATATACTGTTAATTAAAGAAAACTGCTAGTTACTTTATTTCGAATTTATCTTTATCCTGTTCACTCCAAGATCACACTTATCGATAAAAAGACAGTCTAAAAAAGTACACCTTTTTAGATACCGAAAAAATCAATAATGAAACGTCTATTTAATTTTTAAAATAGATGTTTTTGCACGCACAAAAAGTAATTAATCTTTATAGACAATATGTCATATTCAATTTCAGTTGCCATAATGTGAGTTACAGAGATAACAAAAAGAGCCCTTATTCCATGAGGACTCTTTTCATCTATAATTAAAGTTTTTAAAATGTATCAATTGATGAAAGCAATTCTTTTAAATCATCAATTGCATGCTCATCGGTAAAATTCTGTCCCCCCAAAACATCTTTTTTTCAAAGCCTACGTTAAGACACTTTTAGGAAATAAAACCCTGATTTATCTACGCCAAGTAGAAGAATCAGGGTTTTATTTTGCCTTCTTATTTTCAAACTTTCCGATCCCAAAATACTATCATCTTAAACTAACACAACCGTTTGGTTAAGTACATATTTCCACATTCTTTATTTTTTTGGCTATGTTAATCTTCCACTTTTACTTTTAATATGAATGAAAGACTTACCCTTTGCCACCAACAACTAATGCTAAAGGTATTTACGAACTTTTTTACAGTATGCTTCATATTCTTCACCGTAAATCTTTTTCAAGGATTTTTCTTCAAGTTGAACCTGACGATTAAAAAGCCAAATTCCAGTAAATACGTACAATAATAATATCCAGTTTGGTAAAATTAAGAATATCCCTATTAAAACAAATCCAAAAGCTGTGTAAATGGGATTACGGCTAATCGTAAAAACACCTGTTGTTATAAGTTCACCTGGTTTTTCTTCATCAATTCCAACTCTAAAACTTTTCCCAAATGAAATTATGCTTAACGAGAATAATACTAAACCCATCGTGCATAAACCTACACCTATCCAACTAAAGACTTCATTGCTAAATAGTTTGGTACCTAGTTTGGGCAAATCAAAAACACTAGAGAAAATAAGATAAAAAAACAGTAATGCAAATGGGATAATAAAGAAATCTTTTTTATCTAGCTCACCAAATTTAAAAGCTTTAATTCCCTTTTTCCCCAACTGTTTAGCACGAATTATAACCATTATCATCATTAAAAGTAATGATATGATTGCAAAATATCCTTGCATAACTCTCCCCCCTTATTCATTTAATAAATGATTGATATTTTGTTCATTCAACGCAGTATTTGGAATACCTTGTGTAATTTAAATTTCAAGCATTTATAAGAATTAATTTTCTTACTGGTTATTAGTTATAATCATATTTAGGAATACATTCTTATTTTCAAAGGGGAGTATCTAATAAGTGTTGAAATAGAGTTCCTTCCAAAAAGTTATATAAGTGAAGTTCCCGCAGGAGGTGGTTTTTTTCCTTTTGGAAGAGATGGAGAAGTGCCTTATATCGTAGAATACGAGGGTCAAGAACTGGATATAGAGGTCTTTTTTAATAATTGGATGGCACAGTTAAACAAATTCCCCCAAAATAGAGATAAATGCAGAGGAAAGCACTCATGTCATAGATAATTTATGACATGAGTACTCTTCATACAAAAGGGTTATCCCATCCAAGCTTTTGCTAACAATTGAATTGCCGTATGAATTTCTTTTTCAGATAGGACTGCAAAGCCTAACAGAACAGTTTGGTTATTATTCTGCCCATATTCCGATACTGGGTAGACTTTGATACTATATTTTGCTGCGCTTTCAATAAGTTCTTGTTCACTCATACCATTATTTGGCTGCATTAAAAAATGTAACCCAGAATTAAGCCCAATAACTTCAACGGAGTCTGGAAAATAAGTTGAAATTGCTGCGATGAGTCCATCTCTTTTTTTTCTGTAAACAACTCGCATTTTATTAATATGTTTTTCCCAGTAGCCTTCCTGCATAAATCTTTTAATGATTTCTTGGTCAAGGCGTGATACAGACTGAACGAAGCTAAAGTGATTTTTATGAAAATTTTCAATTAATGGTTGGGGGAGTACCATATAACTTATACGTAATGAGGGTAGTAATGCTTTTGAGAACGTCCCCATATAGATTACTTTCTCTTGAGAATCTAAACTTTGTAAAGCCGGAATTGGCTTTCCTGAATAACGAAACTCACTGTCATAATCATCCTCTACAATGTAACGCCCATCTTTTTTTTGAGCCCAGTTTAAAAGCTGTTTCCGTCTTGAAATGGACATAATCATTCCACACGGAAATTGATGTGATGGGGTAACAAAAGCTATGTCAGCATCACTATCCTCTAATTTAGATATCATTATCCCATCATCATCAAGGGCAATTAGACGTACATTTGCGTTCCCCTTTTCAAAGGTTACAAGTCTGCGATGATACCCAGGATCCTCCACAGCATACAAACTTCCTTTTACTAGCCTAAATAAAAGTCTAATAAGTGTTGGTGTACCTGATCCAATAATTATCTGACTTGGTGATGCTCGAACACCTCGAGACTTGTAAAGGTATAAAGCGATGGCTTCACGAAGATCATATTCTCCCTGAGGATGTCCTATCCTTAATAAGTCTTTATTTTCATCCCTTAATATATCATTAGATATTTTCCTGAATACTGTAAAAGGAAATGAGTAATAATCTACGCCTGTTTGAGTGAAATCAAAGGCGAAATTATTTTTATAGGACTTTTCTTTGATATATATAACGCTTTCTTTTAGGTTACGAAATGATTGCTCTATTTTACATACAAAGTACCCTTTACGTGAAATTCCTTCGATATATCCTTCTGCAACAAGTTGCTCGTATGCTGCTTCAATGGTATTTTGACTAACCTGTAAATGCCTAGAAAGTTTCCGTTTGGAAGGCAGCTTAGAGTAGGGTGGGAGCTTTCCTGTTTCGATTTCCTGTTTTATAAAACTATACAACTGTACATATAGAGGTTTTCTACTATGTAAATCAAGCATTGGTGTTAATTCCATTATTTTAACTGACCCCTTCGATAAAGTATAATGTGACCCTCCATAAAAAGCCAGGTACTCATTATAATATTTTTATAAAATTATTTCTATCTTCATAGAAACATCTCAACAAGGGGGATTCATCATGAAAACATCGCAGCATATTGGATTTTTAATGGTTATTAGTGGGACTGCATTATGGGGAGTCTCGGGTCCAATGATACAATGGCTCTTTCAAAATAGTAGCCTCACATCAAGTAAATTTCTCATTGTAAGGTTACTACTTGCCGGCATTATAACTTTGACACTACTATATCTTACTAAAAAAAATATATTTGGTGTTTGGAAGCATCCAAGCCATTGGGTCCAACTAATTATATTTGGTGTTCTAGGGATGCTTGGCGCTCAGTATGCTTTTATTGAAACCATCCGTGTGAGTAATGCCGTTACGGCAATGCTATTTCAATTTCTTGGTCCTGTTTTAATCACCATTTACATCACAATACAAACAAAGAAACTACCAACGATAATACAACTATTGGCGGTCGTTGCAGCTTTAGTGGGAACTTTTTTTCTAATTACGAATGGTTCTGTTGAAAATATTGTATTTTCGAAGAAAGCCATTATCCTTGGTCTACTTACAACACTGGGCTTTACTTTTTATACCCTCCATCCTAGAGCATTGATAAAAGAGTGGGGGACCGTTATCATCGTTGGCTGGGGCATGTTAATTGGTGGCATTGCTTTACTTATATACAGCGAAGGTTTTAGTGCGGTACATTTGACACATACATTAACATTTAACACGTTATTAATATTGTTTCTCGTAATTATTAGTGGGACGTTATCTTTTATCCTCTACATTGGTAGTCTTAAATATTTAAGCGCAACGGAAACAAGTCTATTATCTAGCATTGAACCACTAGTTGCAGCAGTTGTTTCAATCATTTGGTTAAACGAATCATTTGGAATGTATCAACTGTTAGGTGGACTTCTTATTACCGCTGCGGTTGTTCTTTTATCCATGCACAATGAATAAGCTAAAAAAATTGAAATCACAAATTCAGCAGCTATTTACATACGATAGTTTATATTATATGAACTTACCTATCCGCAATCACAAAAATGGTTTATATAATCATTATTAACAGCATTAAACTCATAATTGGAATAACACTAAGAAAATGTGGATTTATAAGACTAAAGAAATTCAAATAAAACAAGCTAAATTTCTCATTTATACAATGAGAAATTTAGCTTTAGTTAATTCGATATTTTTCTCAATATGGTTCCCAAAGCTAATCCTGGTATTACACATAACATGGGCAGCCAAATAGGTCCTAATAATACCCCAAACAGCTTAACGCTAGAGGAATAAATACATCCCAGCGTAACAAAGTAAGCTGCAAACACAAAGGGAAGAAAAGCATGCCTGTCTTTTCCTCCACCTATATCTTTCCAAGCATCCCACATTGCAAAAAAATATAAACATGGATAAAACATCAGCCATCGATAATCAGCATGTTGGATAGATTTTTCAATATCTCCGTGAAAACTTAAAATAATGATTTCGTTAAAGTTTGATTGAACATTAACAACTAATTCTAATAGTATCAAAATGGAATCTTTTAAAAATTTGCCGTTTAAATACTGTCCGAATCCTGGAAGTGCAATACTCCACAACAATGCTTCTTCTTTGTTTGCCACATTGTTTTAATCCTTTGCTAAATCCCTTCGATTAGCTGCTAAAGGTGGTTGTTCTAACCACTCATTTGCAATCATAATATTAGCACCATCCTCAGAATACTTTAGAATTTCAGCTATTAAACGGTAATAATCTACATCCATATCCGTCCTCTGATCTTCAGAAATAGATACCCCATAGTTTCCAATTCCAGCATAAATCATTAAACTAAAATGAAATGCCATTAATTTATCAGAAAAAGGTGGTTCTTCAGAATCCGTGATATCTTGGTCATATGACATAGGTGTTGGTAGTGAACACATCTCCAAATAACTGGAAAAAGCTTTAATATGTTTTAATGCAATTTCTTTTCCTCTTAGGAAATATTTACGAAGCTTATCGGATTCAGCAACTTGACTAAAGGCCGTAGCTAAAGCAGTACCTAAATAGTTTGTTTGGATATTTGCATACAGATTATTTACTTCTGTTCCTGTGAATGCTCCTCTTCTTCCTAGACCCTCTAAAATAAAGGATTGTTTATGTACAAATTCTATTTTTTAGGATATGGAATGGTAGGTGGACGAAGTGCGATTCCTTTCTCTAGTAAAAGATTAGTTACCTTGGTATTTAGTTCAATGGTCTGCATTAAACAAGTGTTAAAGAAAGTAAGAATATCTTGACGATAAATGTTTTGTATCACTCTACCGTAAGTTACTAATCCTCCTTTAGACATGTTCTTAATATATTGAAGGTAAAACACATCAGAAAATAAGCGCTTGGCTTTTAAATTAATATCAGCTTCAGTAAAACCTTGTGGAATTTGAATATCTTCCTTTGAGTAAATCTCACGAATAAAGTTAATGTGTTTTTCTGATGATTGCATGGCAAAAGTAACGATAGCTTTAATTTCTTCATCTTCGATATGTTGAAGAAAATGTTTGAAAATACAAATTGACATACTATCCGAAAGATAAGTCGTCCATAAATAAGATAATTTAGAAGAAGTTAACATAACATGATTATGTTTATTTTCCATAAAACAACCTCCTATTCAATATATCCATATATAATATGTCCAAAAGAGAAAAAACTATAAATACAGCCCTATAACAATACATTCAACACAGAGAAAATGTCTTAGCCGATTAATAGCTAAGACATTTTTATCTATCTTTATTTTCCATTCCTTCTTATGAATCAATTTTTATTCTGCATTTATTATTCTTTCTAGTATTTTTATTGTTTTATTTAACTCTATTATTATCGATAACCTTTTAAAATTGAAAAACACAGAACATAGTAAAATAAATAACACCTCATATCTGAAGCAAACTACCCAAGACGCCGTGAGGCATCTACCACTTTTCTTATTCGAATTCTGAACAGAAAAGACACTGATTAGGGTTAGTGTTTTCTCGGTTTTTAAGTTGTATATCGTATGCATGTTTAGTTACCATAATGTATCTCTCCGGAATACATCAAAAAACCTCGCAGGGCAAGAAATCTTGAAAGGGGACAATACATAACCTAGGATTAAGTCTGTCCGATGATATAGTACAAAAATGTACATCTTTTTAAACACTGGAAAACCACTAACAAAAGGTCTATTTAATCTTAGAAATAGACCTTTTGTTAGTGGTTTTTATATAGCTAAACTGTCTACTAAAAACAAGGATGATTTTAGTAATGGGAATTAATTTTGGTTATATTCGTGTAGGTACAAATGAACAAAATTTAGATAGACAGTTAGAAGTAATAAAACCTTATATCGCAGATGGAAAGTATATTTACAATAATAAGGCTAGTGGGAAGGACATGGAACGCGTGGGCTTTCAGAATATACTTAAAGCAATGTTAACTTTCACAACGTCAAATCCATGCTAAATTTACCTTAACTATCCTATTCCTTATTAAGGAAATTAGCTTGATCTTAAAAGGAAGTATTAACTTTTTCTAAAAGAAATATATAATAAAGGTTTTAAACCAGGAAAAGAATTAAAAGAAGCTGTTAAATAAATATGCCTTTTAATCAAGCCCCCTCTGGAGATAGACTTCTAAAGGGGGCTATCTTTCATGGTGAAAAACTTCTAAATACCTACACCCAAATATTATTTAATCAAGGTTTCTATTTTCTTGCGTCGTCTTAGAGTTGGAGGTAGGCTCTTTGCCAAGTCTAGGGTTCCAATTTCCTAACTTGTTTTTTAAGTAATCCTTTAAAAAATCACGTTTCTTTTTTCGTCTTTTATCCCTGTTTTTCATAAGGACTCACCGCCTTTAGGTTACTTAATAGATGCAATTTATCCTTATTATAATTATGTTGAAAAATCCACTCTTTATGCTAAATCTATAAGTAATAAGTAGATCATCTTACTAGTCAAAGGAATACTTTTAGGTATTGGTTCAAAGTATTCCAAAAGACGCTTCCCATTGTAAGAGTAACAAAAGTAGAACGTGAAGAACAACCAGATGATCCTCATATGTATCGTCATAATCAATAATAAAGAAAGCAGGTTAATAAATATTAACCTGCTTTTCAGACTAACGAGAACTTAAAAGATTTCTCGTTAGAAAAGACTTTATGGTTTCGTAGAAGAAGCATCCTCATTCTCAGAGGTAGAAACTTTATCATTGAAGTTAGATAGATGTTTTCCTTGCACATCATTGATATTTGCTTCATCAGAAGTATATCCAGCAGTATTAAATCTGTCATCCCCTATTGCAGGCTGAGAATTGTTAGACTGATTTTTCATCGTGTACCTCCTAGTTTGGGTTGGATAGGTTTAATATGCTCATATTCACTGTATTTCATGAGGATGCACTTAACGTTTTATCTCTATTCAGTCGAAAGAGTTGGATATTTAACCAATATAAAGATTAAAATGTTTCATTAAAATAAGTTTTAATTATTACATATAATGTAGAAAAAGGGCTCATTTGTGATTACAAAGGATAAAATCAAAAGGCAACCGATACATTAATCGGTTGCCTTTTGATTAGCTTTTTTTACTCATTTGATATGTCATTTACTAACTGGAATATCTATATTGCTTATTTTTAAATGATCGTTATCTTGAATTTCATCATCGTCTAAATGAACAACTGGTAAAGCAGTATGGACTGCCCAATAATAGCTAATCAGAGAGACAATTGTAACTCCAACTAAATCGGTTGAATAAATTAAGACGCCCTTGCCACCACCAAACATACCAAAATAAGAAACAATCATTAAGGCAACATAGTAGAAAATCAGCCATAATGAGGATTTAATTTGTTGGGTAAAAGAAACCTGTGAGGTAGGCACTCTTTTTTTAAAGAATAGGTAAATTATAAACATTAGAACCTGAGAAGATAGTAGCCAAGATAAGGTCTTCCATCCTGACCAATAAACGATTAACGATGCAACGATAAACGAAAGAGGTCCAATAATTGACATGCCCTTTACCCAAAATGGACGATCTAGCTCAGGAACACGTTTTCTAAGCGCTGCCGTGGTAATTGGGGCAATAGCATAACTTAAAACTAGCGCTGCGGAAACAACGTTAATTAACGCTTCCCATGAAGGAAATGGCAATGTCCAGAAAATAGAAAAGACAAACGTAAGCCAAAGTGCAGGTCTGGGTATACCTGATTTTGCATCAACTTTAGAAAAGATTTGAAATAAGGTTCCACTTTTAGCCCATCCATATACAACACGAGGAGTAGCTGACATATAAATGTTACCTGTGCCACTTGGGGATATTATTGCATCAGAAACAATAAAATAAACCATCCATCCCAACCCTAAAATAACGGAAATATCTTTAAATGGCAAACTAAATTCATGACTAATATTGGCCCATCCCTGGCCAAGCATATCCGTTGGGATACTTCCAATAAACGCTACTTGTAAGAGAACATAAACAATAGTTGAAGAAATTACAGATAAAATAAGAGCAATTGGTATTGTTCTTTGAGGATTTTTCGCTTCACTAGCAACCGATACAATAGGTGTAAGTCCCAAATAAGCAAAAATTACTCCCCCTGCAGAAATAGCTGCTTGTACACCAGAAAAACCAAACGGTGCAAATCCAACACTTGAAAAGTTATCACCATGCAAATGTATTAACAAAACAACGATTGTTAAAGCTGGTACAAAAAATTTAAAGATAGTTATGATAAAATTCGATTTAGCAAATACTTTTACACTCCAATAATTCAAAAGAAAGAAAGCAACAATAAGTCCGAATTGAAGGAGCCATCCACTTAAAGTAGGCAAGGTAGAGTTTTCCTTAGTCAAGCTGGGCCACCAGGCTGCAGCATATTGCCTAGCTGCCTCTACCTCAATGGCTATCAGACTAGAAAAAGCAATAAGGGTAATAAACCCTAAAAGATATCCAAGTATAGGGCCATGAGTATAAGCTGGATAGCGAACGATTCCTCCAGCCCTTGGAAGTGACGCTCCCAGTTCACAATATACAAGTCCTAATAATAAAATAGATACTCCACCAATTACCCATGATATAATTCCAGCAGGGCCGGCTATTCCAGCAACATGACTAGCAGCAAATAACCAACCCGATCCAAACATAGATCCAAAGCCTATAAAAGTTAAATCCATTAATGATATTTCTCTTTTAAACTTACCTTTGTTAGACATACTCCAACCTCTCCTCCTCTAATATTAGAAAATTTTAAAAATTCAGTTTCCAAATAAAACTACTTTCCCTCCCTTAAAATAGTTTCGAGAAATCACTATAGGCAAGGAAAGTTTTGATATAGAAGCTTAGGTATAAAGATGACCAATGAAAGAATGTAGCCTAAATAACGTTATTTTAATAAAAATCCCGAAGGAAAAGGATCTGTCGGATCTAATACAAAAGTTTGCATTCCGGTAATAAACCCGCGGGTTGACACGATAAAACGAAATCCAGTTTCTGTTTGAGTGGATGCTTGTATTGTTAAGTAGCTATCAAAAATACTTTTATTCATCAATGGTGATTTTATGTTTAACACTCTGTCGTTAGCAAGCAAGCTAGTATAACATGCCATTGTTGACTCGAACCCCGGAGAACGTACAATATACTCGTTTTCATCGAAGGTGATTGTTTTAATCTGGCCACCTTCTAGATGAGAATCATCCATTAGAATAACACCTTTTACAGGAATTATTGACTCCAGAGCTTGAAGTACTGTTTGCCCCCATCTCTTCAATTCAGAAAGTTTCTCAATATGAATCTCTGCAGAAATATCACGTTTCTCAAATACCGCATATAATTGATTAGCCTGCACGAGTGAGAAACTTGTATCTAAATGTAAATAAGACAAGGGGATATTTCTTTGGACTAATTGACATGGTCTACTCTCTATGGTGACTGAGATCACTTCATCCTTTTCCATAATTGCAGTAGCTGAAATTACTCCACTGAGCGTTTCAATTTTGTATTCACTGGACGTCCTTGGGTGCAAGTGACCACATTCCAATAAAGTTGTAATTACAGCAACGATACCACCGTAATGAAGAGGAACCTTTCCATTATAATTAAAAAATAAAACTGCAGCATCTGCTTCTTGGCTAACGGCTGGAACAATAAGACAGCCATTTAAATTTGCAGATCCACGTGGTTCATTTAAAAGAAGATGGATGCTCTCTAAAAACTCCTCTTGGAGTTGCTCATTTAGTTGCTCTAAACTTTGATAATGAAAGAATGGTAAGTCTTTAATAATACGGAAAGCTTCACCAGCTACATGCACATCTATTGTTGAGTATACCTTTTGAATATTCATTACACTTCCTCCATTTCATGTTCCATTGGCGGAATAAGTAGAAATCCTTCTTTAAGCAAATCTTCTTCATTGTAAAAAAATTTGTGCATTCCCATCAGCCAGGCTGAACCCACGATTTTGGTCACAACAGCTTCTACACCCTCAACATCAGTTGTTCCAAGTATACATCCCCTGAATAAAGAACCGACAATACTTTCGTGAACAAATTCTTCTCCAATTGAAATTTCCCGATTAGCATATAACACAGCTAATTTAGCAGAAGTACCTGTTCCACATGGAGATCGATCGATTCCACCAGGAGGAACAACAACTGTGTTTTTCACGTCTGCTTTCTCATAAGTTGGTTCAGTAAAAAACTCAATATGAGTTAATCCTCGAATAAATGGATGTTGAGGGTGAACGATTTCAAATTTCTCATTAATGGTATTTCGAATATTAATTGCCTTTTCAATTATGTGGGAAGCATTATCAGGAGTTAACTCTAATCCAACTGATTTGGCGTCAATAATCCCATAAAAATTCCCCCCATACGCAATATCAACACCTACCTGTCCAAATTCTTCAACATCAACAGAAATGCTTTTTAAAAGAAAAGCTGGGATGTTGCAAAAGGACACTTCTTTTGCTTTTCCATTTTCCACAAAAATATTCACTTCCACGAGACCGGCTGGTGTATCTAACTTTAAGGATGTAATAGGATCCTGAACGGAAATCAACCCTGATTCAACTAAGGCAGTACATACTCCTATGGTGTCATGTCCACACATTGGAAGGTAGCCACCCGTCTCTATGTAAATCACACCAATATCTGCTTCTGGGTGGCATGGCTCTGTTAATAGAGCACCAGACATGACATCATGTCCACGCGGTTCGTTCATTAGAAGCTTGCGAATCCAGTCATATTCCTTTTTCATATAAAGCATTTTCTCTGACATTGTTTTTCCCAGTAGCTTCGGGAGACCACTAATTAATGTTCGCGTTGGATTTCCACCTGTATGTGTATCAATTGTTGTAAAAACTCTTTCTGCCCTCATCTGCTTAACACCCTTTCTTTAAAGCGATTAAAACTAATTGGCTCAATAGGAATAGACGTTTCTTTTTCGTTAATTAGTTCCTCTATAATTTTCCCTGTTACTGCTGCAAGGCTAATTCCATCACCTTCATGACCAGCTGCAATATAATAGTTAGGAATTTTGTCCACTCGTGAAACGATTGGCAAATGATCTTCTGTCCAAGGACGTAATCCTGCATATGAACGAATCATCAGCATATCTGCCATTTTCGGATAAAATCTTATTGCTCGTTTAGCGATACAGTTTATTACTTCATTTTTTACTTTTGTATTAAATCCAACAAATTCCCTACTGCTTCCGATTAGAAAATTTTGACTTTCGGTTGGTTCAAAAACCAGAGCCACTCCGTATTTTTCGGTCAGTGCATCTACACGACGTTTTCCACCAAATTTAGAAATTAGGTAACCAAATTCCATTACCTTTCTAGATCCCACATGTTGCTGTCTTGAAGCAACGATAATATGTCCTTTTCTTGGTTCAATCGGTATTGAAAGATCAAGCATCTCTCCTATTCGAGGTGCCCATACTCCAGCAGCATTCACAACATGATTTGCGGTAAAACCACCATTTGTTGTTTCTACAGTAAATGAACCACTCTCTTCTCTCCTCATCTGTGTTACTTCGGTATGCTTCAAGGCCTTAGCCCCTCGTTTCTTTGCCCCCTCAAGAAGTGAAAAGGCTAATAAATAAGGATTGACCGTAGAATCAGTAGCACATTCCAACCCCCCTAATAAGTCATCAGCAAAAAAAGAGGAATCTTGCCGAATATCCTGTCGATCTAGCATCCGGAATGGTAAACCGGCAGCTTTTTGACGATTCACCCATTTTTGTGCGGCTTCCATCTCCTCTTCTGATTCACAAACGAGAATACTTCCTGGTGCCCTATATTCAAAGGGATGCTCCAATTCTCTGCTTAATTCGTCCACTAAGTTCTGACTAAATAAGGACATTTGACTATCAAAACCTGGATCCTTATCAATCGCTAAAATGTTACCATCGCATCGTGAAGATGTACCACTAACGAATTCTCCTTTTTCAATTACCGTTACATCTCTTCCATATTTGGAAGCATAATAGGCAATCGAACAGCCAATAATCCCCCCACCAATCACTAAAACATCGCAATGTTCCACATAATGTTCCTCCCTACAATCAAATGGCTTTTATAATCTAATAATGCAAATAGTGTGCCAACTAAAGTTAACCTTTAACAAAGTAAGAAATTACAATGTAATTCAATTTAATGTAAAAAATATTTTGAAAATTAAATAAACATATGTATAATTTTTTTGACAGTGTTAATAAACTTTTACAATTTGGGAGGATATCATGGTATTTTCATTTCCGTCAGTGCAAGAAATAATAAATAGGCTTGTAATGGATACATCTTTAGATAAGCATCACATTATACAGAGAAACAGTGAGTTTTATTATCGTCTAACGGAACAAACAGTTGAGCTTCCATGTAAGTCCATTTATGAGGATGATTCATTCTCTATCTTAATTGAGGCGTTTACTCATCATTCTATAGTCGTTATTCTTGACAAAAACAGAAATCCTATAGGCTGCATAACGGCAACTCAAATGATCAGTTTTCTTCATAACTCTTACAATCAATTAAAGGCATTTTATGAAACTGTCATTCAAACTACGGATTCATCAGTCACGGTCATTGATAATAATGAGCGCGTCTGCACGTGGACAGACGGAGCAGAAAAAATTTTCTCAGTGGATCATCAAGATATAATTGGCCGACCAATTACCGATTTTTTTGACTATGAAAATCTAGAAATCCTGCAATCTTTGTATCAAGGAAAAAGCATTGTGAGCCAACATCATCAACCTAGGTCTGACCTGTTTGTCTTAATTAATTCTAATCCTGTTTATTTCAATGATCAGATTATAGGGGCAGTGGTCTCAGAGACGAATATCACAAATCAAGTCGTGCTCAATGAAAAATTATTTAACATGTCCAATGAAGTACACCGTTTAGAACAAGCAGTAGCAAAATACAAGGACTCATCTGATCCCTTTAATTCTATTAAAGGCAAGAGCGCTGCCCTCCAAAAAACGGTTCATTTAGCTAAAAAAGTTTGTTCTGTTAAATCAACAGTTCTGATATTGGGTGAGAGTGGAGTTGGAAAGGAGGTATTTGCTAAAGCTATTCATGAAGCAAGTGAAGAGCCTAATGCACCTTTTATTTCAATTAACTGCGGTGCGATACCAGCGTCTTTATTTGAAAGTGAATTATTTGGCTACGAGCGTGGTGCCTTTTCGGGCGCTGACAATAAAGGAAAAAAGGGCAAAATAGAACTAGCAAAAGGAGGAACCTTATTTCTTGATGAAGTAGGAGAAATGCCACTTGATATGCAGGTAAAACTTCTTCGCGTGCTACAGGAACGAAAATATTATCGTGTGGGTGGAGAAAAAGAGATTAATATCAATTTCCGTGTCATCGCTGCAACAAACCGTGATCTCAGTGAATTAATGAAAGAAGGAAAGTTCCGAGAAGATTTATATTATCGCTTGAATGTGGTTAGTCTACATATCCCTCCTTTAAGAGAGCGAAAAGAAGATATTATTGAAATAACTCATTATTTTTTAAATGATTTTTCATTGAACTATAACAGACCAATTCACGAACTATCTCCAGAAGTTATACATGAACTGCTTCGTTATGATTGGCCTGGTAATATTAGAGAGCTTCGCAATGTTGTTGAACGACTTGTTGTATTTGCAACAGACGGCGTAATAAAAAGGGGTTATTTACCTTTTAATTCAAACAGTATTAGTTTTGAAAAAAGTAAAAATATTGAACCTAACGTACATATCGAAAGTGTTTCCACCATTTTGTCCTTACAGGAAGAAATGGATCAGCACGAGAAAAAAGTCATTGAAAGAGCATTACATCTTTCTGATGGAAATAAATTAATATGCGCTAGACAACTCGGAATCACAAGGGCTACTTTATACAACCGGCTGAAGCGACTTGGCTTACATTAAGCCTCTTCCCCCTCTATGTTGGCATGTTTTTTGCATAATATTTTCATAAAGGAACATAGAGGAGGAATTTCAAATGACTAATAAAGAGAAAATTATTATCTGTCGTTGTGAGGAAGTTACTTATGGACAACTTCAATCAACAGCTGATGAACATAAATGTACTGCAAGGGAATTAAAGTTAAGAACTAGAGCAGGAATGGGTTTTTGTGGAGGGCGTACATGCAGGTCCACATTAGATAAAATTATCGAAACTGTTATCCCTGATACCTTGCCTGGTGAACTTCCGTTAAAATACCAGCCTCCAATTCGTCCAGTCACATTTGGAACAGTAGGTGAAAACCAATGAATAGAATAATACAGCATCCCATTTTAGGAGATTTTGGTGATAGAACGCGTATTTTTTTTCAATTTGACGGAATTAGATATGAGGCGTATGAAAATGAAACAATTGCAGCCGCCCTTTTAGCAAATGGAATAAGAAAACTACGTGTCCATGAAGATAGTGGAACGCCTAGAGGGGTTTATTGTAATATTGGCCATTGCTTGGAATGTCGTGTAACTGTGAATGAACAGTCAAACGTAAGAGCCTGCCTAACACTTGTAGAAAAAGATATGGTAATTGAGAGTGGTAAACAGCACCCGAATATCGTAAGAAGGATGGTGGAAAAGCCATGATTGATGTTATTGTGATTGGAGCAGGTCCAGCAGGGTTAGCAGGTGCTATTGCCTGTGCAGAGTCTGGTCTCAAAGTAGTCGTCCTTGATGAATTTGTAAAGCCTGGTGGCAGGTTGCTTGGACAACTTCATCAAGAACCGTCTGGTGAATGGTGGAATGGGATTAAGGAATCTGAACGCCTCCATCAAGAAGCACGGAAACTATCAGTCAATATACATTGTGGTGTATCCGTTTATAACTTAGAAAAAGAAGATCAGCTATGGAATGTTCATACTAGCATAGGTGCACTAGAAGCCCCCTTCTTACTGTTAGCTACAGGAGCTGCTGAATACCCTATCCCACTGAGTGGCTGGACACTTCCTGGTGTAATGTCAATTGGTGCTGCTCAAGTAATGACGAATGTCCACCGTGTCCAGGTTGGGAAGAAAGGTATTATTATTGGAGCAAATATTCTAGCATTTGCAATTTTAAATGAATTACAGTTAGCTGGAATAGCAATTGATCGGATTATCCTCCCAGAAAAAAGTCCTCTTAGTCAAAAAGCAGGTAATCCCGAGGAGGTCTTGAAATCACTCTTAAATGCATCTCATCTTGCCCCATCGCAGTTATTACGTGTTGGAAGCCATTTTATGAAAAATGACTGGATTAGAAAAGCCGGCTTGAACTTATATCCAAAAAACGGCTTGAAAATAAATGGTACTCCTCTACAACTTCGAAAAGCAGCAATCGAGATTATTGGTAGAGATAAGGTTGAAGGAGTGCGTGTGGCTAATATTGATGCTAAGGGCAATATTATTGCTGGAACTGAAATGATTTATGAAGCAGATTTTGTCTGTATCGCAGGTGGCTTATATCCACTTGCAGAGCTTGCTGCCATTGCCGGATGTCCATTTGAATATATTCCTGAATTAGGCGGTCACGTACCTCATCATTCAGAGACGATGGATACTCCTCTTGAAGGGCTATTTGTAGCCGGTAATATCACCGGTATTGAGAGTGGTAAAATCGCCATGGCTCAAGGAACAGTAGCAGGCCTATCGATCACCAAATATGCTGGTAAAAAGTTAGATATAATTAATGAACAAATGCAACAAGCAATACAAAAGGTCCACGCCATTCGTCAACAGGCTGCGATCCAATTCAACCCAGAGATTAATAGTGGGCGAAGCAAAATGCATGAGCTTTGGAAAGCTCTCTATGTAAAGAAAAGTAGCCAGGGTACCCCAAAAAAGATAGTTTAAATAGAGCATAAGATATGACTGACTTTCTATCTCCCTTGGAGTAGGTAAGAGGGAACTATTACTTTGAAAAGTATTTAGTTTCTTTTTGCCTTCCTTCATACTGTACGTAAAACTTTTCCCTAAATTTTAATATTGCTCCTCTAGCAGAATAATATAGCTATTACTCAGAGATAGTGCTTGTTTGAAGAAGACATATAGATATTTAATTAAACCTATTTCCATAGTTCGATTCCAAATAAATAATAAGTGAATTTCATTTATTTTGGACAGTATTCTCCTTGTAGGAGAAACTGTCTTTTTTTTATAAAATGCATTACTTTACTGATATTTAATTTGGGATATCAGTATTTAGCCCTCTTTATCTTTAGATTATACTTTCTCAATAAAAAGAAACAGTAACTGAGTACTATTATGCTTAGCATATAAAATAGATGGGAAGATATCAAAAGTCTATACAGTGTATAAATATCTTTACACTCCCTTTTAAGATTTTTTACACTTTAATACTCTTTTTTATTTTGAATATTTCCCACCTAATTACTATTAAGGTTAAGAGAGAATTATATGCGGCTTAGTATTTATACTAATTAGAATGCTCTTTTAAGATGTTGTTTTCGATTTCCTGATTTCAAAGGCTTAAAATGTGGCATTCTCATGCTTAAATCTTTCTTTCCTCCGTGAGAATGTACTAAAACTCCTTGTCTGATAGATATATATATAAATTCTCCTGAAACTTCAAATTCAAGTTGGCATACTACTTGCATTTATATTAGCGTAGAGTTAATTCTCACACCCAAGACGAACCAAAAATAAAAAATGATTTTGAAAGGGGAAGAATTAAATGACAAGATTTGAAGGTGTACATGTTGCGATCGTCACTCCATTCACAGATTCATATGAGGTAGATTACCAGAGGTTACATGAACTATGTAATTGGCTTATTGATGAGGGTGTAAATGGGCTAGTCCCAGTAGGATCTTTAGGGGAATACGCTACGTTGACGGTTGAGGAAAGATCGAAAGTGGTCGAAACAGTTGTGAAAGCAGCTAACAAAAGAGTTACCGTAACTGTTGGTTCGGGGGCGCCTTCTACTAAACAGGCTGTTCAATGGGTTCAACATGCTAAAGATGTAGGGGCAGATGCTATTATGGCACTTCCACCTATTAATTACCGTCCACTTAGAAATGAAATTATTGCCCATTATAAAGATTTATCCGAAGTTGGATTACCTATTATTGCTTACAATAATCCGTTAGATTATCCAACTGATCTTACTCCAGAACTTTTGAAAGAAATCTCGAAATTTGAAAACGTAGTGGCTGTAAAAGAGTTCTCTGGTGATATCCGTCGTGTTCATAAAATTTTAGAAGAAACAGATCTTGAAGTTTTAACTGGTGTTGATAACCTTGCTATGGAAGGTCCCCTTTGCGGTGCAACTGGTTGGATAGCTGGTGTTCCAAATGCTCTTCCACGTGAGGGGGTAGAGCTTTTCCGTTTATCAAGGGAGGGGAAAATAAAAGAGGCAACTGAGTTATATCGTCGTTTACTTCCATTATTTGATTTGGATGCAAAACCTCAGCTTGTTCAGTCAATCAAATATATGATGGAACTGGCAGGACAACCAGTTGGTCCTACTCGTCCACCTAGGCTCTCCTTAAGTACTGAAGATTATAATCAAATCAAAAAAGCATTTAATCGAGCTGTACAAAAAGTAACTCAATAAGAACTTTGCTCATTCTATTGAGAAGAGAAGAAATTATTTCTTCTCTTCTACTAATTTAAGTAGGAAAGGTGGACCTAATTTGATTACAAAAGTAAATTTAACTACTAAAAATTATACAGATGGGGAATGGCAGGAACTCCAAGGTACTAGTAAAACTGTATATAATCCATCTAACATTAATGAAAAAGTTGGGGATATGTACTTCTCTACACCTGAGCAGATTTTATATACTGTTTCATCTGCACAAATGGGTTTTAATACATGGAGAAAACAAACAGGTATAGAACGAGCCAATTACTTATATAAAATGGCTGATGAGCTAGAAAGAGCTAAAGAGGAGGTTGCTACTCTAGCCAGTCGGGAGATGGGAAAACCTATTAGTGAAATGCTGGGTGAAGTAACAAGAGGAGTAAATTTATTACGCTATTATGCGGCCGAAGGAGCACGGGCTGACGGACAGTCGGTGCCAGCTAGTGATCAACATGTTTTACAATATACTAAACGAGTTCCTCTCGGAGTTGTCGCTGTAATTACCCCTTGGAACTTTCCAGTTGCCATTCCTATCTGGAAAATAGCTCCCGCCCTTATTTGCGGAAATTCTGTAGTATGGAAGCCTGCAGAAAATTCTGCCCTTACCGCTACTCGATTGATGGAAATCTTTGAAAAAGCAAATCTTCCGAAAGGCGTTCTTAATCTTGTTATTGCTAAAGGACGAATGATAGGAGATACATTATTAGAAAAAGCAGATATAGATGCCGTTAGCTTTACAGGTTCCACACAAACAGGAACTCAAATTGCATCTATATGCGCCAAACGTAATATAAAGTTTCAAACAGAAATGGGTGGAAAGAATGCGGCTGTTATTTTAAATGATGCTGATTTAGAGAAGACCATTCCAATGATTTTAAGTGGTGCATTTCGTTCTGCTGGACAAAAGTGCACTGCCACAAGCCGAATTATTGTTGAAAAGGAAATCTTCCCTAATTTCATTAATTCCCTACAAAAAGCTATGTCAACTTTAGTGGTGAAAGACGCTTTAGATGCTGATGCCTATTTAGGTCCTGTAGCATCTAAAGACCAGTATGAAAATATTTCTCAATATATAGAATTAGCTCGTAAAGAAGCTACAGTTATCGCTGAAGGAAGGCTCGATACAATAAGTGAAGGTTATTATATCCCTCCTATAGTGGTAAGTGGAGTTGGAGCACAGCATAAACTTTTTAAAGAAGAAATATTTGGCCCAGTTACCGTCATTATTCAAGCAGAAAATTTCGATGAGGCTATAAGGCTTTGCAATCAATCTGAATACGGTCTAAGCGCCTCCATTTTTACTAATAATATGGAGAAAGCATTACTCTTTCTAGAAGAAGCAGAAGTTGGAATGGTACGTGTGAATCAAGAAACGGCCGGCGTTGAATACCAAGTGCCATTTGGTGGTATGAAATGGTCAAGTTCCCATACTAGAGAACAAGGACAAGCAGCTTTAGATTTCTATTCACAAGTTAAAACTTGTGCTATTAAATACTCTTTTTAGTTTCCTTATCTATTTGATTCTAGTGGGTTCTCGTAAAAGTAACTGAGGTTGTTACTCACTTTAATCTTGCTTTTATTAACTAGTCATTTACAAAAAATCCAAATAACCAGTATGTTTTTCCATTTTGTTGAGGCATACTGGTTTAATTTTTTTACAGAACTTAATTACCGTTGTAGTTTAATTGTGGGTTTTTCTACAACATGTATATTATATAATGCTATTTATAATGAAATAAGTTAATTGTTTCTTATATAATATCAACATATATTGTATACGTTTTAGAGCGAAAGAGTGAAAACTAACAGAAATATTCAGAATAGTATAAAATGTTATTTGTAAGTAATTTATAGAAAAAGGTGGTGGAAACTATAACTACAATTACAGGACAAGAAAAAGTAGAGTTTTACTACAATGATGAGATATTGATGGAAGGTCCAGCATCTGAATTCTTCAAAGAAGGAAGTTTGCATGGAAAGAATATTCCGTTAGGTATCGGGGATGTATTTGAGGTAATTGATTCAAAAGATGAAATTACAGCATTGCGAGTAATGGAATTACAAGAAGGTATTTATGAATCAGGTGAAATTCACACAATTAAATACTTTGTCGTGGCTGATGATAATAAGGAATAATAACATATGGAAAGCACTCACTAAAATGATTAGTGGGTGTTTTTAGTTTCTAATAGTCGACTTTGTTTCACTTTGTGTATATTGGCGATAGGTCTATACATCCATTGGTTCCGAGATCAGTGATTATGTTTATCTTAACTTTCCACTATATCATTAAGTAAAAACAAACATACTTTATTAAAAACAGTTTTATCATTTACCTATCTTGTAGAAAAACGTTGTATTTGTCGTCAGCTAGAGTAAATGATAAAACTATAATTTATATAAGTAAGTTTTATCATTTACTTCTTTGTATAAAAGAAATTAATTATATATCTTTAAATTAATTTAACTTATTAAAAACCTATTAATACTAAATAATTATAAATTTTATGTTGATTTAACAAAAATATAATAAATTATTAAACGGTAAATAGAAGATATGTTCGTATATGATAAGAAGTGAAAAGTTGTCTTTTTCGTTAGTAAGAGTAAATAGATAAATTAATAATTCACATTAAATACCTTACCATTTACTTAACGTATGTAGATTATCCTGAAACAAAAGACGTTCTTTACTTTAAAGCGTTAAATTATTAACGTGTTATTAAACAATTTTTCTTTTAGTGCTATTCCTTATTCAAAAAAGCACAAATCATATATAGTGGGTTTGTGCTTTTCTATTTTTACAGATATCGCCGAATTTAATTACCATAATATCCCTTAAGAGAGTTGATTATGAACTATTATGCTAATAAGCAACTTTAAGGATTTAATGACTTTTATCTTCCCATGGTTCGAAGGAAAATGGAATTCCAACCATTTTTGCAGTTAATTCATCATAGGACACGAGATCCTTTTTTGACAATTCTTTTAATGAGCGTTTGCCCATTGCTCTTAATGCCATTTTCATTTCTTCTGTACTTGCTGTTAAGAATTTCTCTGCTGCTTTTACTCCTTCTTCAATCTTAAATTGATCCTTGAATTTTCCTTGATTCCAAACGACTTGTGTAGGCGGTTCAAATGGAAGGGGATTCAATGATTGAGTATGGGAGACGGTAAATAACATAGCAGAGCCTACATATACTGCATCGGCTCCGAGAGCGATTACTTTTAAGAAATGCCCGGGGACTAGGAGGCCGCCAGAGGCAATTAAACTAATTTTCCCTTTCATGTTTCTCTTTTCTAAATGATTGGCAGCCCTGACAATCGCATGAAGGGTTGGGATTCCAAAGTCGTCGGATAAAATAGGTGGGGCACCTAATGTAGCTGCTTGTCCCCCATCTACCGCAATATAATCAATACCAATGTCAATTAAATGATCGATGTCCTCTTCAATTTTCCCACCAGCTCCCATTTTGGCCCCAATGGGAACCCCACCAGACAGCTCACGAAGTGTTTCAACAAGTTCTTTCAAATCATCTAAAGTTTGGTCTTCAAAAAAATTATCGTAAATTACTGCATCCTCGTTTTCCTTTAGTCCCATCACTTCACGGGCACGTCCTGTTAAATTTTTAGGTGAAATCTTCCCACCCGTTCCTGCTAAAGCACCTTGCCCAAATTTAACTTCAATCATATCGGCCCTTTTAAATAGCTCTTCTTCTTTTGACCAATCTGTTTTTGAAAACTGTAAAATATACTTTCCAGCTTGGTTTAATTCTTCAGGTAAGACCCCACCTTCCCCAGAATTAATCGCTGTTCCCACATTATTCGCTGCTTCAGCCAAAGAAAGCCTTACTTCTTCACTAAGCGCAATACCATATGCCATTCCACTGATCATAAGTGGAATTTTTATTTTCATTGGTTTTTTTGCTTTTGGACCAATGGTAACCGCAACATCTACATCTTCCTCGCCATCAATTGGAAATGGTGACGTTTGCGCAGGGATAAAGGTAAGTGGATCCAAATGCGGCCATTTTTTGGAAGATCCAAGTGGACGATGGAGGACGTCGCCCGTCGCTGCACGCAAGCTATTTTCTAGCATATTTTGAATACCCATATGCCGAAGTCCCGGCATCAATTCCATTATATTTTCTTGATAACTATCGGTTAAAACAATTTTCCCCATTTGTTTCACTGTTCGTTTTATTATCCAGCGCCAACCAAAAAGAACGAATAAAAAAAGAAAAGTATAATTGCCATCATCGCAAAGGTCAAATAATAAAAAATGTTCGACATATTTATGACTCCATATTTAGCATATTTTCAATATGTAAGTTTACACTTCTTATTTTATCCAAAAAAGATAAATTATATAAAAAAGAGGATTTGAAAATAGTTGAGCTTTTTTCCATTCCAAATTGTATAAAAGTTTTACTTTCAACCAAACTATGGATATATATAAGGGGTGATTTCATGAACATAATGAATGATGTTATTCATCGGTCTTGGCCATTGGCTTCAAAATATTGGATTATGCGACAAACTTGGAGAAATCTATTGTTTTTACATTGGCCTATTCCACTAAAAAAACTTCGACCGTATGTGCCTTCTTCTCTACAAATTGACACCTTTAATGGATCCGCATGGATAGGTGTCATTTTATTCGTTTTAGAGGGAATCTATCCCCGTGGAATATCATCTGTTTCCCTAACCCCTAAATTCCCAGAAATCAATGTAAGGACATATGTTAAACGCAATGGTAAGCCCGGTATTTATTTTATGTCTATTGACGTTGGGAACTGGGCTTCCTTAAACATTGCAAAGAGGTGGTATCGTTTGCCTTATCATTCAGCGCAAATTTCTTTTCGAAAAGAAGGCCACACCTTTCATTGCCAGAGTATTCGCAAAGGAAACACGAATACTTCTATATCCTTCAATGGTAAATATGCTCCCGTATCTGAAGTTTATTTTTCAAAAGAAGGAACTCTTGATCATTGGTTAACTGAGCGATATTGTCTCTATAGTTCGAGTAACGGAGCCAACATCTATTCTGGTGAAATACACCACCAGCCTTGGCCGTTACAAAAAGCAGAGATAGAAATATTTAGGAATAACCTTTTTATACCTTTTCATTTTAACCTTTCTGAAGTAGAACCGATCGCTCATTTCTCCATAGGTGTGGATTCGCTAATATGGAATATTAAGAAAATAAGGAACGAATAAACATCCTTCAATCGGAATCCTGATGTATTCCAAACTTGGGGATGATCTATAATTTATATTTACACAAAAACAAAAATTACATTTATTAGAAATATCAAGTGATAAGGAATGCTCTTATAATAGTTAAGATTTAAAAGCTGTAAGATTATTTATTATAGACTAAACGCTCCTTTTATCAGGCTAACAGTCCGTTCCATTTTATATAAATCTCGTAACTATACATAATATTTTTAAAATAATTTTTAAAAGGAAGTTGAAGTAGTGGATAGAGATCAAGTTATTGAAATTTATCAGCAAGTTCTAGATGGGAAAAGAAAACGATTTCCTAACGGTTTTTTTGTAGGTAACGAAGGAAAAACATATATGAACTATATAACACGCTATCTACTTGAACAACGGTTATCAATCCCTATTCATGAAATCCCTCTTAAAGTAGGAGCAGATACATTATGGTCTCATCGCCTTAGACCACCTGCTATGTTATATGGATGGAATTACTACGAAGTCATTGATAATGCCTATCCTGGAGAATTCCAGCCGTGGGAATTTCGACAAGTACCCCGTAAATATTGGAAAGGAGAAGAAGGGAAAAATCGTGCTATTGAGGCAGTAAAATATGTACTAGAGGAAGAACTAAAAATTCCTTTTAATGAGATTCCTCATCGGGTTAATTTTCACTTTTTCAACCAATATGGTCTAGGAGGTGTCTTTTCCCTCTTTAGACAATCCCCTTTTCAAGTGATTGAAGCTGTTTATCCAGGTTCCTTTAAACCCTGGCAATTTGCTAATGTTCCTATGAATTGTTGGAAAAACGAAGCCTCTATTCAAGAGGCAATGGATGACTTCTTATTTAACCAACTCCATTTTCTATCCTATGAAGAGGCGTTTCTCAACATAAAAAGTCAACACTTCAATGATTGTCAGCTCACAGGTCTCTTTCAGATGGCCTTCGATGGCCAAATGAGTAATGTAAAAAAATGGATAAAACGTCAAGAAATGCAGAAAGTCAACTAAAAATGGAGACAAGTGTCCGTATTAGCTCTCATTTCCCTTTCTTTTTTTTATAAAAAGATAGGCAGATTCAGCAAAAAAAAGAAAAAGAAGAAAAAAAAGCACAAATAATTCGGTAACTTCCATTACTCGAAACGGACTTACCGCATTGTATAATGCTTGAGAAACATCAAATCCTTGAAAAATATCGATGCCTAAAGAAAAAGTCATTAAACATCCCATCATTAAAAGGGCAATACCTATGATTTTCATACTTATCACGCTCCATTTAGTAGCTTCTTCTTTTTCATATAGTATGATACAAAAAATATTTGTTAAATATTACATAAAAAAACTATATGTGGTTAAAATAACTAAAAATAAAGAAGGAGACTTAAACCAATGTCTTCATTGTTTAAAAATGGAAAACTAAAAAAGACTCGCCAGCAAGAGAGTAAAAATAACCCTATTAATACAGGAAAATATATACAAGATTCCTTATCGGCCAATCTCGATAAGATTCATCAGAAAACGGGAAATAGTCCAGACGTTGTTATCCGTCAGATAAAAATGGGAAGCAATTCCGATATAGAAACAGCGATTATCTATATAGAGGGTATTGTAGACAATCAATCGATTCAAGAATTTTTACTGGAATCCATGATGAAAGATGATAAGAAAACAAAAGTGAATAAGCAAAATGCGTTAGAACTGATTTCTGAAGATATGATGACCATTGGTAACGTATCACCCATCCATAACTGGGATGATTTATTTTCAACCCTAATGGCAGGTGATACGCTCGTTCTAGTAGATGGAATAAATCAGGTACTGAGCGCCAGTACCAAAGGTGGAGAAACACGTACAATTTCAGAATCGGACACTCAAATGGTAGTTCGAGGCCCAAAAGGAGCGTTTACAGAGTCAATTGGGACCAATACAGCCATGGTACGCCGAATCATAAAGACCCCTGATTTATGGACAGAATCATTCAAGATAGGTCGTGCAACCAATACGGATGTGACGCTTATGTACATCCATGGGATTGCCAATGATCAAGTCATTCAAGAAATCCGTCAGCGCTTAAACAAAATTGATATTGATAGCATTTTGGAGTCAGGTTATATTGAACAACTGATTGAAGATCAAACAGCAACGCCTTTTCCCACTATTTATAATACCGAAAGGCCTGATGTAGTGGCTGGAAATTTGTTAGAAGGGCGCATTGCTATTTTCGTTGATGGAACTCCTTTTGTACTGGTTGCCCCGGCTTTATTCATCCAATTTTTCCAGTCGGCTGAGGATTATTATGCCCGTTTTGACATTGCCACATCGATTCGTCTGTTACGAATTGCTATGTTTCTGATTTCTCTTATTGCACCTGCTACCTATGTTGCTGTCACGACCTTCCATCAAGAGATGGTACCCACAACACTTATTGTAGCCATTGCTGCACAGAGAGAATCCGTCCCCTTTCCAGCATTCGTGGAAGCTCTACTCATGGAGATCACCTTTGAAATTTTACGCGAAGCAGGGATTCGATTGCCAAAAGCCATTGGTTCGGCCGTCTCCATTGTTGGAGCTCTTGTCATTGGACAAGCAGCTGTTCAGGCGAGTATTGTATCCCCAGCGATGGTTATTATCGTCTCTATAACGGCAATTGCGAGCTTTGCTACACCTTCCTTTGATATGGCCATTTCGGCTCGTTTAATTCGTTTTTTATTTATGTTAGGTGCAGCTTCATTTGGTTTTTATGGCATTATCCTCTGTATTCTCATGATGGTCGTTCATTTATGCAGTTTACGCTCATTCGGTGTGCCCTATATGGCGCCATTCGCACCATTTATACCCGTCAATAATGGAGATACAGTGGTACGACTACCCTGGTGGACATTAAGACAACGACCGAGATTAATTAGTGTAAATACGATTCGAGAAGGGAAAAATCAACGCCCTCATCCTCCTGCATCTCGTGGTATGGTGAACCGAGCTCTTGAAGAAGGTGACAACAATGAAGCGTAAAGGAATTCTTCTTTTATTGATGACGACGATGACACTCTTGCTCTCTAGTTGTTGGAGTAAAAAAGAGTTAACCGATCTGGCCATTGTATCAGCCATGGGTGTTGATAAAACAAAAGATGGAAGATATACTGTCACGCTTCAAATTATTAATCCGGGAAACGTGGCTGGAGGACTGGTAGGCGGAGGTGGTACGCAAAGTCCACCTGTTACTATCTATTGGGATTCCGGCGATAATTTAGTCGAAGCAAGTAGACGAGCTTCCAGTAGGATTGCACGACGAGTGTATTATGCACATACCAACCTATTAGTTATTGGAGAGAAATTAGCAAGAGAAGATGGGATAAACGTTTTGATAGATGCTTTTGATCGAGACCCGGACTTTCGAGCTAATGCAACTATGGTGATTGCAAATCACACAAGTGCAGCAGATCTCGTCAAAACATTAACGCCCGTTGATAAAATTCCAGCGAATAAAGTGCTGAAAACGTTAGAATTCACAGAAAGAAAATGGGGAGAGAACGTAAAAGTATCACTCCAAGACGTCATGATGGGACTCGAGTCTCCTGGAGGGAAAGCCGTTGTAGGAGGATTTCGTATGATTGGAGATTATAAGCAAGCGCGAAGGTTAGAGAATCTTCAAGAAAGTGCGCCTGAAGCAACGCTTCGAGCTTCTGGAATTGCTGTTTTAAAACGAGGAAAGTTAGTGGATTGGTTGTATGGAAAAACAGCAAGAGGAACGGTATGGATTCTAGATAAAATCCAAGGTACCGATATTAATATTGACTGGGGAGGGAAGAAAGAAGCCATTGCTTACCAAACTGTCCGTCAAAAAACAAGTTTGTCTGCTCAAATCAAGAATGGAAAACCTCATATTTCAGTTCATACCCGTGTTGAGGGAGACATTGGTGAAATGGAGGTACCTGTAGATATCACCAATCCAAATGTCATTACAAAAATTGAACAATCAGTGAGGCAAGAAATAAAAAAAGAGCTGAAGAAGGCTATTGAACGTGCGCAAAAAGATAAAACAGATATCTTTGGATTCGGCGAAGTCATCCATCAGTCGAGGCCAAATGAATGGAAAAAAATAAAACCAGAATGGAATGATGTGTACTTTCCAAAATCAAAAGTCGATATTACTGTCGAAGCTTATGTCCGCCGCGCAGGTTTACGAAATAAGTCGTTCCTTTCAGGAGTGAAAGAGAATTAATAATGAAAAGAGGAGGTACCAATTAAATGGAGAAAGCCAAAATTAGTGCTAGTCAATTATTTATTTTAATGGAACTATTTGAATTGGGCAGTGCTTTATTGGTACCTCTTGCCATAGACGCAAAACAGGATGCTTGGTTGGCGATTTTGCTTGGTATGCTAGGTAGCCTGGTTCTATTTTTAGTCTATCATAAACTGTACACCTATTATCCCGACCTCTTACCTACAGAGTACATGCAAAAGCTCTTAGGCAAAGGTCTTGGAACGATCCTTGCCGTTATCTATATTCTTTACTTTATGTATGATGCTTCAAGGGTTCTACGTGATTTTGGTGAAATGTTGTTAACCTTTGCCTATACCGATACGCCTTTATTTATAGCGAATGCCTTATTAATGCTGGTCATTATTTATACCATTCGACAAGGAATTGAGGTTATTGCTCGATCAGGAGAGCTCCTGTTTATTTTTATGTATGCCCTGGCGATTGTTGGATTTACTCTGATTGTTTCTTCAGGTTTAATCGACGTTACACGCTTAAAGCCTGTGCTTGAAGAAGGCTTGTTACCAGTCCTAAAAGTGGCAGTGACTCAAACCCTGTATTTCCCTTTTACTGAAGCAATTGCGTTTACAATGATTTTTCCCTATTTGAAAAATCCCAAAAGAGCTAAGGTAACCATACTGTCTGTAATCGGATTAAGTGGCATCAATTTGGCTCTTACCATGATGATTAATGTGAGTGTGCTAGGCGTAGATTTGACAGCACGTTCACAGTTTCCTCTTCTTAGTACGGTACAAGCTATTCAAGTCGCTGATTTCTTAGAACGACTTGATGTATTTTTTATGCTTGCTTTAGTAATTGGTATTTTCTTTAAAATTAGTGTGTTATTTTATGCAGCTGTCATAGGAACAGCTAACTTATTTAAGATTAAATCACCTTCAAGACTTTCGTATCCGTTGGGGCTAGTCGTTCTATTTATGTCTATCACGATTGCGAGAAATTTCCAAGAACATCTCCATGAAGGAATTCGAATAGTACCATTAGTTCTGCAAATGCCTCTCTTCACAATTATCCCTCTTTTGCTTCTCCTTATTGCTTTCTTCAAAAATAGGAGTAAGCCGTAAAAAGAAATATTTTATGTATAGTAGTGCTTGAGGATGAAGCAATTATTAAGATCTGTTGAATTACTAGAGGTAAGTATTTATTAATAAAGATTTAAAATATTTGAGGTGATTTTTATTTATAGTTGGGTTTATGATCATTTTATTAACACAATTCTATTTCCTCTTACTTGTATAATGACGATAGCCATTCTATTAAGTATATATGCGTACTTTAAGTTAAGAAAAGCAAATAACCAATAACTTCTAGTTAATAAGATAGCCTTCATAAGGAGGTAATTGTCTAGTGGAAAAAGCAAAAATTAGTGGAAGTCAACTATTTACCTTAATGATGCTGTTTGAATTTGGAAGTGCTTTTCTTCTCCCTGTTGCTATAGAAGCGAAGCAAGATGCTTGGCTATCCATTATGTTCGGAATGATAGGGGGAGGTCTCCTATTTTTAATCTACTATCAGCTGTATCGTTACTATCCTGACCTATTACTTGTAGAATTCATCCCAAAAATTATGGGGAAATGGATTGGTCGTTTCTTTTCATTTCTTTATATTTTCTATTTCGCAAACCTTGCTGCCAGAGTCATTCGGGATTTTGGAGACATGTTATTGACATTTGCCTATCCCGATACTCCCTTATTTATTGTCAATGCCTTATTAATGTTTGTTGTTATCTATACCGTTAGCAAAGGAATCGAAGTCTTGGCAAGGTCTAGTCAGCTTCTGTTTATGTTAATCTATCTGTTTGCCATTTCTGGATTCATTCTTATTGTATGTTCTGGTTTAATTGACTTGGATAATTTACAACCTGTATTAGAAGAAGGAATTGGTTTACCTTTAAAAATTGCTTTGACTCAAAATATATATTTTCCATTTGGTGAAATGGTTGTGTTTTTGATAATTTTACCTTATGTAAAAAATATGAATAAAGGAATTGGTTTAAGCGCTATTGGATTAACAGGGATCAATTTAATGATTACTATGCTAATAAATGTGAGTGTATTAGGTGTAAGTCTTACCGCACGTTCACAATTTCCTCTTTTAAGTACGGTTCAGAGTATTCAAGTAGCTGATTTTTTAGAGCGTCTTGACGTGTTTTTTATGCTTGCAGCCGTTATTGGAGGATTTATTAGGATAAGCGTGTTTTTTTATGCTGTTGTGATAGGTACAACAAATTTATTTAAGATTAAATCTTCATCTAGCTTATGCTACCCCTTAGGGTTTGTTATTCTCCTCTATTCCCTGTCGCTAGCCAATAATTATGAGGAACTTGTACAAGAGGGGATTAAAACACTACCGTTTTATCTAGATATCCCACTTCAAGTCATAGTGCCTCTATTGCTTCTTATTGTGGCTTTCTTTAGAAATAGAGCCAGGATTAAGAAATCTGAGTCCACTCTAGTAGAATGAAAAATGTACAAGTTTATCTGCCAAATCAAGCTTTCATGTAATGATTTAAACTTATTTATATAGGAGGTTTTAGTATTTTCTTAAAAGTTCCTAATGAATTTCTATAAAATTCACTCTATCACCCCCTAATAACAATTCATCATTTATTCCTATTTTCTATACAAATATTTAAGGTTGTTAAATGCTTACATATCATGTTATTCTATATATCAACCTAATCATTTAATCGAGTTTAAAAAAATCATCACTTTGTAAAGAAGGCATTGCTATTATATAGTAATGCCCTCTTTACATTTAAACATATTATGTGATGTTCAAAATATATTTTCTGAAAATTCTTTATAATAAATTATAATAATGCCATCCTTAACTTCCAACGCATTACATGCTAGTCTTATGTGTCCTAATGTATAAAGGAACAAAGCACCTCTTCTTTAGCCATCAAAAGAAGAGGTGCTTTGTTTTAGAGAAATTAATACTTGAAGATACATATTATGATTTTTTATTTACTATAGATAGCTTTAGTAGAATAAGTTGTACAATTGATTTATAAATTATAAATATAGGAAGGCTTTTCGAGTGAAAAAAAGGAGGTTATAATAGATGACCCAAACTACTATTCCCAGAGCTGCTGTGCGTGGTACAGCAGTTGGAGCTATCTTTATGGCATTTTTCGGGACCCTTTGGGCAGGAATTGGAATTAGAGGCATGCAGGGGTGGGAATTTCTTGTACTTATTATCCTGTCTCTCTGATTGGAGCCCTATTATTTATCGGTGCAATTGCATTATAAAGAAGTCTAGTCAATTATCTAACGAAGTAATCAAAAAGAATAGGGAGCAGTGGAGAAAAAAGAGTATATGGTTCGGTATTATTTTTAGTTTAGAAGGTCTTTTGATTGCTATGGCTTCTTATATTTGTGCATCTACTAATCACTTAGATTTGTTTGTGCCTATTATGGCCCTTATTGTCGGTGCTCATTTTTTTCCTCTGGCATCGCTATTTCAAGTACCAATTTATTATATTACAGGGATACTCCTGTGCTTACTAGCAACGCTTGTCATGTTAACTTTTCCTGTAAAAACAATAATAAGCAATCATCACATTATGACCTGGTGGGTATCTGTAGGTTTTGGCTCAGCTTTAATATTATGGGGAACTGGGGTAATAGTTTGCCTTAGAGGATTTAAGCTGCTCAGTATAGCCCAGAATGGGGCCGAGAATGATAAGTTATCTACCCGATTATAATGTACTTTTTGCTATTGATAATTGGCACTATGTATCCATCTTTATAAAGTAGAATGAACATTTTATTAAGTTGGCTTTTTTAAATGTATTATTTGTGATAGTGTACATTATCACAAATAATACAAATCTTTTTTTATAAAGACGAGCATATGTATAAAAAGCTGCATACTCCGGAAAAAGGGTCCTTGGCAGAACCGTTTCTGCAACAAGTGCTCTTTTTGGTGTGTTTCAGAAGCGTGTTTATGTAACAGAACACTTTATATCATCTACAATATAAAAAGAAAGACCACTTGGCCTATTTAATGGTTCTTCTTTTGCAGTTATTCCACCAGTTTGCAATGAATGACTCTTTACTTAGCTCTAACAATAAAAGCATAAAATTAGTTATAATTATAGAGAGAATTAAGGAGAATGTATACTATATACTGAACTTACATAATGTCGGGTTACATAAATAAAGGAGGTCACAGAGGGCCATTCAGTGACCTCCTTTATTTACGCTTTTTGTTTACGTTGTTTGACAAAATGAATATTCCAGTAAATTAAAATCGCAATAATGATATACTGTACAATAGGAGAAATGACTAAAGCTTTAGAGATAGGGAACTCATACACAATGACAACTTTCACCAACGCTTCTATTATCAGTCCGATACCCCAAACAGCTGCCATTATTCGTATAAAGTGACGGAATGATACCTCTTCCTCCCACCGTTTTGTAATCACAGATTTTTTTGAAGTAAACCTCATCGCGAAATAATAGATCATTGGTTTTGGTGCTAATAAAGAAAATAAGAAGACAAGTCCCATTATACCTGTCACATACGATTCTCTTAACAGAATAAAACGTTCATCTCCTCCAATCCACGCTGCCACTATGCTAAGAACAATTCCTAAAAAAATAAAAGAAGAGAACATATCCAACTTTTTATCCTTTATGAGATGATAAAGTGTATCCACTAATGGTACACAAGCTGCTAAAGATAGTGCAATAATACTTGTCATATGCGTTTTTAAAACAGTATAGATTAAATAGAGTAAAATAATATTGAAGAGGACACTTACAATTATTTCAACTTTTCTTCTTTTCATTCTCTACATCCTCCTTTCATTCTTTCAATATGGTTTATTGAACCTTCCACAACTTTCGCAAGAGCTAGGAGTAAAAGGAACATGTAAAAATATATTCGACATAGAAGAAGTTTACTTCTTTATAGAACAATAAGATTTCTAGAGTGCTGAAATTCGCATTGAGTAACCAAGTTATCGATAAAACAAAAGTTCATTTCCTCAGAGAGCGTTTCTCTGAGGAAATGAACTTTTATTTTACATATAACGGATCAATCAATACAAATTTCAGTGCTTTAGAAACTTTTATTTTCTTGCAATATTCCCAAAACATATTCTTATTATCGTCATCATATCTCTAATTACTAATTAGGAATTTATTATTTTTCTGTCTCCATAAATGGTGTTAAATTATATAGCTACGACATTAATGGCACAGTAAATAAGAAATTTATGAATTTGTCTGATGATGAAAAGTTAAATGTTATATTGGAGATTTTCGATAAAACATCTCAGGTAACGAATTCACATAGCCTTATTGAATGTGGGAAAAATCAATATTGTACAATAAATGAAATTAAACTATCTTATCATTTCCTTATTTTTGTTTAACATTGGATGAATAGAGTAAATTTTCTAATGATCATCTAAAAATGAGGCGGAGATAGAATGAAAAAAGCGAAACAAGCTGCTGTGGCTTCTGCATTAGGGTTAGCTGTGTTAGCGACACCCCTAACTCTACCGTCTTTAGGAGATGATACTGGTTCTGCACAAGCAGCAGAGGTTGGAGGAGAAGTCACCGTTGATCCTGTAGCGATTGGACAGGCTATTGATGACGCAAAAAAATCAGCTGATAACCGAAGTGGATTCGTCAAGGGAGCGATGGAAAAAGCATTCTTTGAATCGGGTCAGCAATATAATGTAATGGTGATGAATTTGAGTCAAGGTTATAATTCAGATCAATTACAAGGTGTACAATACTTTGATACCGTAGATTACGATGGTATTACGTATGGAGTCTGGATATTTGAAGAAGGAACATTTATTAATGAAGGTGATGGAGGCTATGATAACTGGGCCTTTAGAGGATGGTTTGAACGCACAGGAGATGACGAGAAAACCGTCAATTTTCATAGACCTTAATTTAATATAAAGATGAAGATAGTAAAAGAATCTATTAGAGCAAATAATAAGAAGAGCCTTCACCTTGATGGTAAAGGCTCTTCTTGTTAAATAAGTTTTTACCATGTAATATCACAAACATGATTGTTTTTGTGACGGGTGCCTGGGGCTGTAGAAGTCACTACTATACGAGTAATAATTGCATTGAATGGTATCTATACTATTTTTACAAATACTAAATAGATGATAGTATAAAGAATCATAAGCTAAATCTAATATAGAAGAGGTGATGAAAATCATAACAAAAGATGTAACTCAATCTACGCTCGCAAAAGAATTTGTTGCTTTACCTACGCCGTGTAATGATGTTGTCTACTATCCTGCTAAGTTGGCTGACTTAGCAACTGAAGAAAGATACACAGTTTTCCAAACTCTTAGTCAAAAAAGTGGCCTAGCTTATCTCGCTGTTACCCAGCCTGGTACAGCTAAGATTGTACTAGCAGGATCTAAAGATTTCATAAATGAAGTATATCAAGCCATTCCTTGGTCTCATTATGAAATAGCAGATGAAGATAACAAGTTCGATTACAAAGAATCCCTTTCATTGCAAGCTTTAGAAGATTATTTTACTTATCTTAAAGAACAGTAATACATCTTATGGATACAACTATTGATGATTAAAAAGACCCTCTACCTTATTAGAGGGTCTTTTAGACTAAACTAGTAAAGAGTGCTAGTTGGCAGGCACCTTTTATTAAATAAAAAATCACTGTAAAGATGATTTGAATTCACTATGATCGTGTAAGCGAAGAACCTCACGTAGCAGTTCTATTTGCTGATACATTCTTTCTTTCGTTAAAGGATCTGTACAGGTAGGATAATCTTTAGTTAAATTTGAAAGATCCCTCGTAAATAATAGCACTTCATATTTATCTAGCATAAACAGCCCTCTTTTCTCACAAGCAGTTTATAACAATACAATATATTTTATATATACCCTTAGGAAAAAATGACTAACTATTCGTTGTTATCCAAATTACTACAATTATTTCACTGAAAAAGTAGTAGGATAGATATAATTAAGTTCACTGAAAATGTAGAGGTGAAGTTTGTATGTATTTTGGGGACTATATCTATCATCTTTTAGCTCTTAGTGGAGGCGTGCTAGTAGGTGGAGTTATAAGTTGGGCCACTACGAACATCTTGAAGACTAAAAAATATAGAGATAATTGAAATGGATAATACAATAAAAACTACCTCGATACAGAATGCTCCAACAAGCGAGGTAGTTTTTATCAGGATTGACAATTATAAAGTACCAAAATATAACCGCAAGTAAATCGTAACATGTTTTACTCGTAAAGACTATTTTTCACCATACAAACATATGATAAATGGTGCCCTTCTTATACATGGATCTTTCATACACCTATGAAGAAGCCGTTAGCATAATAAAGATGTATAAAAAGCTGCATACTCCGGAAAAAGAATCCTTAGTAGAACCGGTCAGTCCCCGTTCTACTTTAAGGGTTCTTTTTTGCATACGAATAAATTAGATGGACAACGAATTTAAATATAAAGTTTATAAAATGGCCTATAAAGTTAAAAAAGCACAAACCACTATATATGGTTTGTGCTTTTTTGGCTAAGGAATAACAATAAGAAAAGATTGTCTAATAACATGGTAACAATTTAACGCTTTAAAGTAAAACTTGAAGTCATTTATTTTATTGTACTCGGGAACATCAATAATTTTGTGTTAATACGAATATTCCTCAATATAAAGAGATAATTAGTTATTAATTAATCAATCAATAGAGTATGCCTAAATGATAGTTGAGGAGAGGGTTGATTTTACTGTATAATTTAACTATCATATAGACTTGTCTTTTAATTATTGATTTTGAGGAGGTTTTTTATGATTTTTGGGTATGCACGTGTTTCAGCCTTTGATCAACTTTTAGATTCGCAGATTGAACAATTGAGAGAGGCAAACGTCGATCGAATTGTACAAGAAAAAGTATCTGGTATTCACCATCAAAAAGAAGAATTAACACAATTGCTTGATCAATTAGTAAAAGGTGACACGTTGATGGTGACAAGAATGGATCGTCTAGGAAGAAATACGAAACAATTATTGGAACTTATTGAAGAATTAGAGGCACGAGGTATTCATTTAGTGATTTTAAATTTAGGTATCGATACACGAACACCTTCAGGAAAATTCATCTTAACAGTTATGTCAGCATTTAGTGAGCTTGATCGGACAATGATTAAAGAAAAGCAACAAGCTGGAATTGCCATTGCAAAAAGAAAAGGTATATATAAAGGAAAGAAACAGAAATTTACGTTAAAGCATGATGGAGTAAGGCATGCTATCGAACTACATGAAACCACTAATAAGCCTGTAAAGGAAATCTGTAAAATCACAAATATAAGTGAAGCTACTTTTTATCGCCGGTGAAAAGAATATCAGAAACTAAAAAATGCGGTGTCTACGGGAGAATAGTAGAAAGAATTTTATTTTTCACTACATAAACAGCTATCTATAGTCGATTAAAGTAAAGAGGATTAACTATTTAGTTGTAATATAGTGGATGGTCACTATAAAATAGAGTATTAAGCTTAAAACAAACGGTAAATGATAAAAAGTATTTATGTAAGGAGGTACTATGATGAAAAAGTCTATAGCAGTTCTGCCAGAAGAGTGGATGAAACTAGTAAAAGATGCAATGAATTCAAATGTGAGTAAAGAAGAATTTAAACAGTTTCTAGAAGCAAAATCTTAAGATAACACGGTAATAAAAAACATTAGATAGCGTGCCTATCTAATGTTTTTTATTATCACTAGGTTTGTTTATTATCTAAGAATGCTTTTACTTCTTTAACCGATAACCCTACTTCCTTAGCCTCTTGGATAAGTCTAATCCATTCTTGGTCTAAATGTGACGTTATTACTTCTTTTTTACTGTCCATAAACATAAATTCCTCCAGATTTTCAGGAGGCTCAGCTGTCATAGTCAATTGACTTTAGACCTGTAGCTTTGCGTCCTAGCTTTTCAACTAGTTTGCCTTTATCTGAATGTGTATATTTATATAAAATATTACTACATAATGGATGTCGAAGTATGCCGAAATGAGTATTCCTATAATTATTTTCTGAATTAAACAACTATTTCTAACTCCAAAAATAATGCTGAGAGTTATCAGCTAGGAAGAGACGTAAACCAAGCGTACAATAAGGCCTTGTATTTTTAATAAGTCTAACAAGGCTTGTTTTTTAGATTAAATAGAGGTTTTATCATTCGTTTTTTTACCGTATAAAAAGGTGTGCTTTTTGACAGTAGACACTCCATCAAAAATAGGGAATATTTTTGTTGACACGGATTTATCCTAATGTTAGGGTAAATGCGATAATTTCAAAAACAGCTAATAATCATACCATTATATTTGTTAATATTTTTGAAATGTTAGGTTTCAATTTTAATTCATTCATTTAACTTATAGGAGGAACAATAATGGAAGTCAAAATCATTCATACAAGTGAACAGGCAAAAGGTGAATTTGATGGTGGCAAGATTATAGAACAAAAACCCATTGGGTTTTCTGGTGAAGGATCTGTTATCAGTCGACTTGGTCCTTTATTCTACTGGGCATGGGGGCAAGCAAAAGGAGCAGGTGGAATTGGCGAACACCCTCATCAAGGGTTTGAAATTTTAACCTATATCCTGTCAGGTAAAGGTTTTCATAAAGATTCACTAGGAAACCAAAGCGAGGTTGACGCTGGAGGTGTACAACTTATGCAAACAGGGTCAGGCATGTGGCATGCTGAAGGATCAGATGGCCCTGCAGAAATGTTTCAAATATGGCTTGAACCATATTTAAATGATGCAATCAAGCGTACACCAAACTATTCAAAATATAAAAACGAGGAATTTCCTGTCATTCAAGGAGAGGGTGTAACCATTAAAACTATACTTGGAACTGATTCGCCAATTAATCTGATAACAGATGCCTTTATGTACGATATAGAAATTTCTAATAGCTCAAGTTATCAGCTTACACTTACTCCAAATCGAACCATTGCAGGACTAGCTATAAGAGGTGATGGAGGCAAGATTGTGCAGCAAGAGCTCTCTTTTGATAAAAAAGATTTTATTATTATTCAATCTGAGAAAACTGAAACCATTACAATCAAGCCTAAGGGAGATAGTCTTCGCATTGTGTTTATAGAAATTCCAACTCAAGTCGAGTATCCATTGTATCCAAAAGATAGATAGTTTCTGTTTTTGATTCCAACTTCAAAGAGGTGTAAATTGCATGGATTATAAACAAGAGAAGAGCCAATTAGATTTAAGGCTATTTCGAATCTGGATGAAAGCAAATAAGGCTGTATTTGAAAATATTCGGAAGGATATAGAAAGTTATAGTATCAGCCCTGAAAATTTTATGGTACTTGAATTGCTTTATAACAAAGGTGCTCATCCTATTCAAAAAATCAGTGAAACGCTATCTATTCCAAGTGGAAGCATTACTTACGTCGTGAATAAGCTTGAAAAGCAGGGACTTGTAGAAAGAAAACCAAATCCAAACGATAAGAGGGCGTTTAATGTCACTTTGACTGAAAACGGAGAAGTTTTGTTTAGTGAAATGTTTGCCCAGCACGTTACAACAATCTCAGAAAATTTTTCATTTGTAAGCAATGAAGAGAAAGAACAACTGGTAGGTTTATTAAAGAAAATAGGAATTGGTGCACAAAGTTTACAAAAATAAAAGACAAAGATTAAGAGGAGAAATGATAAATGAAATGGGTTTTACGTATTATTCAAGGATTACTTGTAGTTGGCTTTTTCGCTTTTGGTACAATGAAACTTACAGGAAATCCTATGCAAGTTCACACATTTGAAGGTTTTGGTTATCCATTAGGATTGATGTATTTTGTAGGTATTTGTGAAATTGTAGGGGCTATTGGACTTTTGGTTGGTTTCTGGAAGTCAAGAATTGCTTTATTAGCTTCTGGGGGACTTACTTTACTGATGGCTGGCGCTGTATTTTCACATTTTAAAGCTGGTCAAGGTATAAATGTAATGATGCCTGCCTTAATCTTCTTTGCCCTAAGTCTCTTTGTTTTGATTAGAATAAGGAAAGTTGAATAATAAATATGAAACAGACATATTTATTGTTGTAATTAAACGTATAGTTACAGTTGCAAAATGGTTAAAAAAGCGAATCAATACTAAAAAATAGAGCTAATCGACAATGTTCGATTAGCTTTTTTTATCATGGGGAAATTAGCCCTTATTTAAGAATGGAGCGTGTTTATAGAGTAACAAAAAAATCTAATTTCTTAATTTTATGCTGAGAAATTGAACTTTTCAATAGTTTTCTTAACGTTGTAAATATGCGTTTTGCTGGCGGTACCCCTACATGAACTTGAATAACTTCTCTAAACAGGAGCCATACTAATCTCATGCTAAGAAAGAAGGAGGATGTATCAATGGCACTTGTACCATATGATCCATTTAGACAACTATCTAATATGAGAAAAGATTTTGAACGCTTCTTTTCTGATTTCCCTTCCACTCTGGGGACAGAAACAAATTTTGGAGAAATTCGAGTAGATGTCCATGAAACAGAGAATGAAGTTGTGGTTACTTGTGATATTCCAGGGCTGCAAAGTAAAGAAGATGTCAATGTTACAGTGGAAAACAATACACTAAGTATTAGTGGATCTACCACTCGAACAAATGAAGTCAAAGAGGAAAATATGCATCGAAAAGAACGTTTTTTAGGCCGTTTTCATCGTTCTGTGCATCTTCCAAGTTCTGTCTCTAACGAAGGGACAAAAGCATCTTATAAAAATGGAGTTCTAGAAGTTAGAATGCCTAAATTAGCAAAAGATGAAACAAAAAAAATTGATGTGGACTTTCATTAAAAAAGTAAAAGGAGCCAAAAGTGGCTCCTCTTTTTATTAAATTAAAGCGTTTTTTAAACATTTGTGACTGCTAAATAAAAGTGGCTCTTTCTCACTTTTGGTGAAGGTGCTTTATAGATGATATAGTGAAATAAAAAGGAGCGAATCTCAACATGCCTTTTTCTTCTTTCACTAATATAGAATGCTTACGAGTTATACAAGAAGATCAATCTTATATGTATCTAGTAAAATCTAAACATTCCTCTTGTATATGTCCGTCTTGTCATACTCTATCTCACCGTATTCATAGCCAATATGTTCGATCCCTTCAGGATGTACCGGCGTATGGTAAAACAACATATATAAAGATACAAACACGTAAGTTTTTTTGCGATGACTGTAGTTGCCCACAAGCTATTTTTACAGAAAGATTTACGTGGTTAGGGACCTATCAACGCAAAACCAAACGTTTACAAGAGATGTTAAAGTCAATCGCACTATCTACGAGCTGCAAAGTAGCATCTCGGCTGTCTAAGCATCTAGGTATTGTAACCAGTCATCATACGCTTTTACGCCTGCTTCATAAATTGAAGCTGCCTTCTTATGAACCGCCGGTTCATATTGGGATTGATGACTTTGCATTTAAGAAGCGTTGTCGTTACGGTACGATTATTATCAATCAAGAAACCCGAAGACCCATCGCTATTTTAAATGGGAGAGATAAAGAAACAGTCGTAAAATGGCTCGAACAGCATCCAACGATTCAAACGGTGACTCGTGATGGTTCTTTCACATACGCTAAGGCTATCTCTCAAGCGCTGCCTCATGCTTATCAGATTACGGACCGTTGGCATATTCTGAAAGGTTTATTTACAGCAATTCGAGAGACCTTACAACAATCTTTTCCATCTATATGGAGAAAAACAGAATATAAAAATCCTACAACAGAACCACTTATTATCCGCAAGACAGATGTTCAACGCCATCAGTATGCTGAGCAAGTTTGGCAACGCGCCTTAGAAGTGAAAGAGTGGAAAGAAAAAGGGAAATCCATTGCTTGGATTTCGCGTCAAATGCATATTTCACGTAATACAGTCTATAAAGATTTAAGACGCAAGAAAAAAGAGCCTATTAGTCGTGTAAGACTATTAGATCCATTCCTAAATCAATTACGTCAATGGAACCTATCTGGGTGGACGACGAGTCGTATGGAGGCAGAACTTAAAAAGATAGGCTATACAGGATGTCGCTCTACTTTAAATGAAGCCGTTTCGAGAATTCGTCATGAATATAGAGCCAGTGCCACAACGCATTCTTTGTCTAGAGCTTCCCTACTGTGGAAAATATGGAGTGAAAAGAATAGAAACTGGTTAGATTCATTACCTTCGGCATGTTTAAAAGAGTTTCCATTAATACCACAATTATTTGAAGTGACACGTAAATTTAGAAACATCGTGAGTAAACGTAGTAATCAAGGCATACCTGGTTGGATTGAAACATGTAAAATGTATTCGTTTCCAGCTCTCGATACCTTTATAACCTATATAGAAAAAGATTTACAAGGGGTAATGGCTGCTTGTGTTGATCCTTTAAGTAATGGGCTATCTGAAGGACATATACATCGTGTGAAGATGTTAAAACGTATGATGTATGGTCGGGCAAGTGATGAGCTGTTGAAAAAACGAGTGCTCATACCATTATTATAGGTAGAGTTGTTTTTCTGAAAAAATAATGCATGTCTTTGACATATAGCGACGTTTACCTTCACCAAAAGTGAGAAAGAGCCATGCTATTTTAGCAGTCACAATAGCTCTGGTAAAAACACTCTAATCCAAAAAAGCACCCTGAAAGGATGCTTAATAGTTAGCCTGTAAAACTTCAATTTTTTTCTTGAGTTTTTGGCTTTCTTCCTCTAATTCAATGATTCTATCTTGGAGTTCTTTATTATCCCAGTTATTTTCTAGCTCTTCAGATAATTCCATTCGCTTTTTATGGATTTCAATTCGTTGTTTAGCCATCTCTTCTACTTCTTTATTTAATTGTAATTGTTCATATGGATTCATTGTATTCCCCCCCTTTATAGTCTATGATTTTTACTTTCAACATCAGAAAACAAATCCCTTTAAAATAAAGTCCATTGGGGGCACTTCGAACCAAGGGCTCGTTTACTTTTCGCCTTGATGATTTATACAGCATTTTATATATCGTTGATTTATTAAAGTTTCTCTTAATTGTTTCAATCTTTAAATCTTATATATAAGTTCTTTAAAAAACATTCTCACTGAAAGACGTAAATCGTAATTATAAAATACGCAATAACTAAAGTTAGTATAGTACCTCCATTAATTAATGTAAATCTAATTAAAAGTTTGTTTCTTACTTCTTTTCTATAGGATGCATTATGATAAGCTTGAGTATTGTTAATATAGATTTGGGCAAGCACCTTTAGATTTTTCAAAAAAACAACGAGTGCAAAAACAAATAATAACATCACTAAAAGACTAATCCTTATAATATCCAAATTTCAATATTATCCCTTCCTAATAAACACTTATTCAATGTTTTTTTCTCTATTGTTTGATTCAACAATATCTTGTGTAGTCCAGGGTGAATAACTATACACCCTAATTCATCTACTTTTGAAACAATATCAGTTGTTTTCATTAGTTTACTCACCCTACTTTTTATGCTTTAGATTTATCCTATCCATCAATTGAAACATCAAGCATACTCAATAGTTCAAAACTCTCATGAGCTACTGTAATGATTGTCAGGGGAACCCCTGTAAGCAAAATAGCGTTAAATAACCTGTTTCTTATAAGAGATATAAATAAAAACAGTGCTAATACTATAACAATAGCCTGAGGCAATTTATTTCTCCTTATTTAATCTCAATTAAAATTTTAGGCCCACCCGCAAATTTATCTACTTAATAAGAAATCCAAGAATCTGCCCTATTACAATCAATGATACAAATATCTGACTACCCTTTATCAATCGCATGTTCACAACGCTGCCGTTTTGGAATATTTATCAGCTGGAAAGTAGACCACTTCATCATAGGATTTGATACTTTCTTCTGGTGAAGAGAATAAATCTTTTAAGTTAATGTTTTCTACGTCAGTCACATAAGCTATAATCAACAAAATAAAAATAATCCAGTATATGATTCTTTTCAATCCTAAAACTCCCTTATTAAAAACGGTGTTATGAGAAGCACTCAGAATTGCAATAAATAAACAATTATCCACGAAATAAAGGGTAATTTCCTCTTTCGGCTTCTCAGCAACAACATTTTAACCATTTACTGTCTTCTTTTTCGTGATTTTTAATTTCTTTAAAAAAGGTAAATATCGAAGTCTGTTAGTGAGTTCATTTTTAATCTTTTGGTAAACCATTAAGTCATTAGAAGAAATATTAAATACTATACTTTGTATTTTTTGAGGATAAAACCTCATCTCATTATCTTCGTAGCAGGATTGAAAGAGACATTTGATTTCCAGTATAGATGAATTATAAACAGCCTCACTTATTTGTATCGCAATCCAAAGATTAGCTGTTGATATATGATACATATAACAGTTCTCTTTTTCTAAAACTTCTTTCCATATTTTTTCAATCTTTAAACCTTGTTTTAAATCGTCCATTACTTGCAGTGTTGTAGAAATACGGGTCTGCGTATCTACAACATTGAATTCTATATGTTTTATGAAATTTTCTGTATCTACAATATCATTAGATTTAACATAAAATTCTTGCTTTAAATCGTTAATTTCTTCTTCTATTATTTCTTTTTGAGAAAGTAAAGAATTTATTTTTTTTAATTCATTCATCTTAAATATATTAAAGACACGTTCTATAAATGAACTTTTCTTTTCCAACATGTTTTTAACCGTTACCAGTTCATCTTTTTTATTATTGAGTTGTACAATTAATCTTTCTTTTTCATTTACATTTCTATCTCTAACTTTTATTCTGTGCTCTTTTTCCTGTAGGAGCTCTTCTCTTTTCATAATAGTTTGTTCTATCTGTTTTTCTAATAAAGGGATATTTTCCTGATTCTTTAAATAGTAGGAGAAGTCTTCACCATTAGCAGTAGTCTTCACTGCCTTGTGGGCTGATAAAGTATCCGTAATTATAGGTTCGACTCGCTTTAAGTCAATGACAGGGAGCGTAAAAGGACATGGCCCATTTTCTTCCAAGTCAAAAAACACAATCTGATTTAGTAAAGAAAATAACTCCATCTGTGAGAAAGTTTTATTATTCCGAGTTCTACCGTAACATCCAATATTACGATTTTCTAAACACTTTAAATCCCCTTCATGATAGATATGATCAGGAGACACGGAGAGTCTGAATGAAGGAAGAGGTGTGTTTTCTTTTTCTTTAAAAATAATATTTATATAACCACCGTTATTTCGATTTTCTACTTTTTTTATAACTCCGGTAACAATTAAAATAGTCTCTTGATGATTTTGAACTATCTTTTTTGCTTCAGATGAAGAAAATAATATATCTTTAATTTTCACATTGTTATCGTCCTCTGTCTTAACTATTAATTCAGTCCATGCATTGTTATAACGGTTATAAATCCCCTGCAAAGCTCCAAATGATTGATATTGTTTACGTTCTGTACTATCTCTCTTATCTGTTGAAAATCTATTATTCTTAGTTCTTTTTGATTGGGTCTTTTTTAAAATAGTAAGATGAGGTACCCCTTTTGGATCGACATCTATGCAATCAAAACCATTAGAAATATTTTTCAAATAGCCTGTGGGATCATTGAAGCAGCAGCCTACATTATGTTTATTTTCTTCGTTTTTCTCATTTAGATGTCGAAGTCGAAAATACGTCCCTCCTACCTTAGTATTATCAACATGAGTTAATAAGGGAATTTCGCCTTTGTTAGGATCATTTCCATGTACCTCTTTCCATTTTAAATAACAACCATAGCAATAAAAGGAATCTTTAATATCTTCATATTCTTGGCTATTGTACCCATATTTTTCTCTAATCCTTAGGACGCGTTCAGCCGTTTCTCTTTCCCATCTACTTCCGTTCTCTCTTATGGCATATTGCATCGAAGTAACAAAACCCATTATAAACACCCTCTTTATTAATAACCTTCTATTTTATAGAAAGGATTCCCTTTATAATTTTTCTTTTTGCAAGCCATGTTAATTGAAACCATTTTTACTAGCCGATATCCATTCAGATATTTCATCAAAAATATTCTGAACTTGTTCTTTATTTAAAACTTCAACTTTTTCCCAAACGATGGAGAGATATTCCTCTAAGTGATTAGGATATGAAAGAGATTCAGTAACAAGGGCTTTATAAAATAATGGATTACCCCCTTTATCTACTTCACCTTTACATCTATAATTTTCAAATTCCCATCCTCTTTTTGTTTTTTTAAACTGATAAAGGTCCTTATCCTCCCATTGAGGACTGTAAATCTGCATTTTGAATCTAGATGTACTACTCAATTGTAAATACCTCCTCAAAAATATAATTTTAATAAGGCACTTTTTATCTTTACCCTTTAAACATATATTTTATTTACATTTTTCACCGTAATTTTGGCAGTTCTAATTACCTCATTCCCATAGAGCTCACCTCTATTTTGATACTTATATTTTTTCACTTTTACGAGCTTTATTACTCCCGATAAGAGGTAGTATGATAAGGAAAATACATATAATATATGGTGTAAAAGCAGAAAAATACTGCCTCTTCCCAGTTAAAAGAGGCAGTATTTTTCTATTCGTTGAATGGTAGTCGTTAGGTGACGCTCTATTGCATCTCAGATAGTTTGCTCCAAATATAAAATTTTAAACATTTTATTAAGTAAAAAGAGCTCAGCATACTAGGATCTTTTGCTAGATAAAGCATTATCTTTTACATATATTTCATAATGTCCATTTATATAACTAGTTACCTTTAGATTAAGCAAAAGGGCTTTTAGGTTAACTAGTTCAGAATCTAATTCGCAATCTCTTGCCATATCTTCAATCTTCTTTTTGATTATTTGTATATTATTTTCTAAATCAGTTACCGTTTTTTCACTGTATTGGAAGGGAACTTCATCTACAACTTCTGTAATTAATTGATTCTGTCCTTCGTATTCTGATTTCCCTTTAATTGCAGCCTGTTTTCCAATCAATACAGCCTGCTCTTTTATGTCTGACAGAAGAATCATTAAACCAATTCGTTTACTCATAGGAATATGCTGCTTATCAAAAATAGAGATAATTTTTGTTTGATAGTCATCCATAGTGGTATGAAGTTGATGTTTTGCTTCTCGGATTACTTCTTCCTGATTTTTAATAAGTATCATTTAAGGATTCTCCTATAATATCCATGTATATCCTAACTATGGTTATTAGGTTATTTTTTTCTGATGAAAGAAGAAAACAAATCTTTAAAAAATAAAGACATGTTTCTTTTAAAATTCTAATCTAATTTAATACTTTACCCTTTGAGTTGAAAAATAAACACAAAAAAGTAACTAATTATTATAGAAATAATGAAAGAATGAATATATGGCTACCGATAACGGTGATTGCACCAACTAAAGATGTATATGAAATTCGTTTGCATTTTATTCATCCAAATTGGATAAGAACATTTATTCTAAAGTATCTATAGTTAAATTTAAACCAAGAAGTGCTTGCTCTAGATTTGCTTTTATCGTTATTTCGCTAAAATCAATTCCTAGTTGAATCATCGTCTGGGCAACTTCAGGCCGGATACCAATTAATATTGTTTTTACCCCAAGAAGACCTAATGCGTCTACAATTTTAAAAATTTGATGGGCAACCATGGTATCTACAATCATCACTCCGGAGAGGTCAAATAGCAAATGTGATAATTTTAGTTCATTTGCTTTCTTTAATGTTTCCTCTAGTAAAAGTGTTGCTCTTTCTGGATCTACCTCTCCAATGAGAGGGAGTATAGCAATACCTTTGGTGATTGGAACCACCGGTACAGATAATTCAAGGAAAGCACTCTTTGCTTTTTTTAGTGTTTCTTGATGAATATTTACATACGTCAAACTAAAAACATAAACAGCTTTATCTAATAAAGGGTCAATGATAGTGATTAATTCAAATATTGTGTCTGTAGGTATATTATGATTTTTTATTTCTTCTTTAAGGACTTCCCATATGAATTTTCGGTAATAGGTCGTATCTTCTAAAGCCTCACTCAGAGAAATACCTAGATTTGATGCAAATTCTCCTGACTCTTTTGCCCATTTCACTATTTGATTAACAATTATTTTTTGATCCGTTTTTTCCATGAGAGCCTGCCCAAAATAACTGATGAAGTTTGCTCTTAATTCAATAATTTCTTCTTTTGTAATATTGACGTCTTTTACCTCTTTAAGGTCATTCATTCTATTCGTGTGTACCATTTGTGCAATTTCATATCTTTTTTCTAAGATTTTTTCTCCTAGAAAGTGCAAATTATCCATTTCTAATTAACCTCTATTCTTTAGCCGTTTAGATTGCTATTTTTGTTTTTAATTTTGAAAGATAAATTTTTAAAAGTTTTTAACCTGTCCTCTAAGCTACTTCTTAAAATAATATTTAATATTAATAGGGTAAATGTGAGTAAAGATGCGATGAAAAATATAGGCGTAAAAACAGGAACAAAAATAAATACAGCAATTACTGCAATAATAGTGAAGGTTAAAAAATTAAGCATTTGCTTATTTAATTTATTTGTTCTTTCTAAAAGATTTTCATTTCTCTTTATATACTCTTTAATTTTTTCTGGACTCTTCGCAATATAGTCCCTTTCTAGTTTTTTATTCATCCTACTAATTCCTTGAAACACAATAATAATTATTAAGGCTACGATAAGAGATATAATAACGTAATTTGGCATTTAAACATCCTTCTGTTCTTTTTTCATTAAGGTGTGCTCCTGATAAAGTAATCTAGATAAAAAATACCATCCACAACAATAAAAATAATTGGTCCTACAATATAATCTAATATTTTTGATTCCCCTATAGTTTTTCCATTAGCAAACACGAATAAGAAAAATCGTATGATCGAATAAGAAAGAAAATATACAAAAAGTGAAAGTATTGGATAAAAAACAAAAAACCAAAGTACTGCTATAACAAGATTTGCTTGACTATTGTCACCGAACATAGAATTAAATTCCGTTACCCCCTGTTTATGGTAAAACAGAAGCATCAAAGCCATCCCACCAAAAACTGTACTAAAAGCTGGCCATCCTTTAGGTAAATCAATTTTTTTAGAGATTACAAGTTGATAACCAAAAAGCAAAAAAGCTGCTAAAATACCTATCATAAAGAACCAAAAAGCACTATCCATAAAAAATACCTCCTTGATTTTTATAGAGCTATTAGAAGCGTCCAAACTTGCAATGAATGGGTGTTTTGCCTCGATTTCCAGCAGATATATCAATAAAAAAAGTACCCCATTGGATACTCTATAGTCATTACCCTAATTCTTTTTCTTGCTGTTTTAGTAACTTACTTTCCATTTCTAATTGTCTCATTCTTCTTTGAAGTTCTAAATTCTCCAATTCTTTCTCTAATTCCGAAGATAACTTAATCCTTTCCCTAGCATTCTCCATTAATTTTCTAGTAATTGCTATTCTTTTTTCATTTTCATAAAATTGATCTTTTAGATTCATATTTACAGCCCCTTCCCGATAACTTGCTACGTTCGACACTTGAAAGAAAAAAACCTTTAATTCAGATGGACAGTAACCATGTACTAAACACAGAGGTAAAAAGCTCAGCCTATAGTTTTGGGAAATGCTAGGATTTTTACTCATATGGAATGATAACATTTTGAATTTTATCATTTAATATTAAGAATAATCATCAACATTTTTCATTAAGAATAACTTTCTTTAATAAACTTCTGTAGTATTTATAAAAGGATTGGGAGCATTTAAATGTTCGAAGATGATTTTATCATTAAAACGATTTATGATTTAAATAGTAAGGAAATAGAAAAGGAAAAATAATCATTTGTCATCAACAAGCACAAAGGATAAAATTCATGATTTTTATGAACTGAACTGCTTTTTAAAATTAATTTCTCATCTTATAAATAAACTATCCTTCTTTTACACATTTTAACTTTATAAAATGTAAAGGAGTTGCATACAATGGCAAACAATAAAAATAGCAATACAAATGAACTATTAGTATATGGTGCTCAACAAGCAATTGACCAAATGAAATATGAAATCGCTAGTGAGTTTGGTGTCAATCTTGGTCCTGATACAACGGCCCGTGCAAATGGATCTGTAGGTGGAGAGATTACAAAACGTCTTGTGCAAATGGCGGAACAACAACTTGGTGGCAAAAACATCCGATAATAAGATCCTTCTAACTGAACGTATACTAAAGGAGAAATGGGTTCCCATTTCTCCTTTTCTTGTTGTAAAACATTTTTCTACACTTAGAAAAGAACTTATGTTTGGCCTTTTCACAAAACATATGCTATATTTTTAATCTACATATTCTATATACGAAAAGATGAGGTATTATCTATGAAAAAAGCTGAATTGATTGAGGCAGTTGCTTCAAAGTCAGAATTAACAAAACAAGAGGCAAAAAAAGCTGTAGAAGCGTTATTTGAAACCATTACTACGACCCTTGCCAAAGGTGAAAAAGTTCAACTAGTAGGATTTGGCACATTTGAAGTACGTGAACGTGCAGAGCGTACAGGTCGTAACCCTCAAACAGGAGAAGAAATAACGATTCCAGCAACTAAGGTTCCAGGTTTTAAAGTAGGAAAAGAATTAAAAGAAGCTGTTAAATAAAGAGTGTTTACCATAAGTATCCAGAAAACACTTCTAAAAATTTTAGGTTATTTAATTTATAAAAGATCAAAAGGTGTACAAACGTACACCTTTTTCATGATTTAATGACCTTATTCTGTTTGAGCCGATCCATCTTCAATCTGATTTTCAAACTGTTTTCGGTGAACCCGAACAAAAGAAGAAATTTTACTGTAGTAATGTTTTTCCACTTCATCATAAGGTATCCATATTTCTTTTTTCATGATGAGATCATATACTTCATCTAGAATTTGATCTCGTTTATTTGGACGCAGTTTGACATTTGGATACTTGATCATTTTAATATATCGGTCTCTTAGTTCATTTGTAATCCATTCTTTCTGCTTTTGCTTTAATGCTGAAAATTTTTTATTGGTTTGAATGAGACGACCATTTTGATAAGTATGGTTCTTCATATAGATTTTCCCCTTTTCTCCCGATTCTCCTATAAAATCACTGAATCTTCCTTTACCTAGTAACATTTTTCTTGAATTGTTCTTTCACATAGGTACAATTTCGTTTATGCTCACGAGAAAAGAAATGATCATGCTTATAATGTACTTTTACTTCACAAGAGGGACAGAGAAAAAAACCTCTTTTTGCTCTGTCTTGACTCACCTCATGAGCATAGAACTCTCCCGTAGCTTCAAACATCCATACATGTTTAGCCTTTTCAATCTTTGCGCGCATATTATACTCTCCTCTCACCATATTTTTCATCTATTTCTATCATAAGGGGTATATGGTAAAGAGACAAAATAAAAAGCAGTATTCCCATGCTATTTGCGCATGAGAATACTGCTTTTTGATTATTTTTCTTTTAAATCATAACCTTTGAACTCATAACCGTACACGCTCGTCAACTCTACAAAACTCTTATACGAATAGGTAATCGCAACCGGTGTACCTACTTGAACCTTATCATACAACTTTTCAACAGAAGCATTATGCATTCTCACACAACCTTGGCTCACATATTTTCCAATGCTGTTTTCATTACTATTGCCATGAATGCCATACGTATCGCCATATGTGTTATTGGCATTCAACCCTAACCAACGTTTCCCTAATGGGTTTCGGGGATCTCCGCCAGGAATATGTCCTGTATAATAAGGACGATTTTTAATTTTATTGACGATTTTAAAGAACCCAACCGGTGTTTTCTCCCATGTCTTACCTGTAGCAATGGGATCCACCATTTCTAACTTTCCATCGTGAAAATAAGCAAGCTTATTATATTATATTTAGGTTAGACAAGTAAAACTGTTGAAAATAAAAAGCCCTCACATTTTAGATATGTCTAATATGTGAGGGCTTAACTTTATAACTTTGTAAAGTAATCGGTGAGCTTTTCATTTTCTTTTTGGCGCAACTCTCTATTTTCTTTTTCTAATTGTTGATTTTTTTTCTCTAACTTTTCAATTCTTCTTTTGAGGGAAGAGATGACCGCGTTCTGATTATTTTCATCCCGTTTAATTCTATCATCCACAAATGCTTTTTCTTGTTGATTTCGCAAGAAATCAATGCGCTCTTTGAGTTCTATATGATTGTATAGGGTAGCTTTCGCTACACCTGCTTCTTTTGCCACACTATTAAAGTTTATTGCTTTAGAACTCTTTATAAGACGTTTAATAGCCTCCTCAACTTTATCTTTAGTTGCTTGTTTTCGCTGTTTATGTAGTTGCCGTAGTTGCTCCTCACGTTCAAAATTAGCCATGTTTAACACCTTTCTTCTGTTTTCTTTCTAACTGTTTCTTCACACGTTCAAATTTTCCAAAAATTACATTCCCACCCTTGATTGTTTCATAAATGCTCTGGTATCTCTCCAAGTTTTTTTCATTAGCTTTGACCATATCTTCGCGACCATATTTTTTGGAGGCTTCAATCCACTTTGTAGTGGTTTCTATTAGAAGTTCATACTTTTTAACGTCAAAACTCGTCATACCTACAGCTAAATCAAAACAAGGCTTTCCATCGTTGGCTGTGAGACAAGGAGGTTCTGCTGCTAATGGGCAGTTTCCTTTCACTCTAGCACGACAAGTTCCGTAGGGGTTGTCCAAAGCGTTTAGCTTTTCATCTTTCCACATCATATCTAGAATGTCTTCAGGGATATCTTCTGTTTCAGATACTTGATGAATTTCCCCATTTAGGTTAAAGGAAAATACACCTTGCTTAACCACCTTTTCAAACGCTTTCCGTTTTGTATCGTCCAATAAACGGGCGTATCGCAGGGTCATTTCAGGCGAGGCATGAGCTAGTAATTCCTGGACGGTTAAAATGTCAGCGCCACCATTCAACATCTTGACCGCATATGTATGTCGAAATTGGTGTGATTTGAAATGGAATACATTGCCCACTTCGTCAGTAATGTTCTTTTCGAAAGCTAGTTTTCCAAGTTGATCTCGTACCCAAAACTGGGAAAATGGTTTTCCCTTACGGGAACCTTTGTACCGAACGAAGATGTATTTATTAGGGTTGTTATCATCGTTACTGAGTTCCTTGGATTTATGGATTAAAACGGCAATCATATTTGCTAATTGGTCGTCAATCGGGATTTTATGACCATTCACATATATTTTTTCAATATCGGTTTGAATAGAATATTTGCCATTTAACCGAACCAAACACTCCTGTGTTAATCCTAATGTATCGCTGATACGCAATCCAGTTTTAAAAGCAATCCACACGACAGGTTGTACATCTGAATGAAGGTCGTTTATATTGTCAAATAATTGCTCTAATACATAGTCAGGAATGTAATCAATAGTATCATCTGATTTCTTATCAAGAGAAGGATAATCCTCAGAGTAAAGTAACTTTGTAGTTGATTTCTTAGGTGCAATACTGTAATCGTAACGCTGGGTATCTCTTAAAAATGAATAAGTGCACTCCACGTTTATATATATAAATTTATCCGGGTTGGCATTTCTATTCTTTAAGTTATTTTGGGCATAATGATGAAGAAACTCTACATACTTTTCTATATGCTGTCTTGTAAGATCTTTTAAATCATCCCATTCAGGTTCTAATTCATTAATAAAATTAAAGAACTTGGGAACCCATCTCACATAATTTTGAGCAGTTGACCAAGAAAATTTCCTGCCACCTAGTAATCTAGTTTTAATATATTTTTTTAAATATTGTCTAAAAGTAACATTTTCAATTTTTGTGAAATCAATATAATAAAGTGGTAGTGAGGCGTTGTAATCTACTCCATAATTGGCATTTAACACCCTAACATCCCATCTATCTTTTCCCCATTCCTCACGGGTATCGGTTAGATTAAATAATTTCTCATATATGGAACGGAAGAAAGTCGCTATTGGTGTTTTAGTCTCAAATTCACCATACTGCACACTTTTTCTTGCTAGGGTTGTTTTTACACCTTTGTTGTTCAACCACCAAATCCACTCTTTCTCAGTTTTCTCAACGTCCAAATCAAGGAGAGAATAGAGGTGAGAATGTTTTTCGTTAAGAAATAAAACTAATTTGTTTAGGAATGTTTTGTAAGTATGAAAAAAGCTGTTTAAACTCCATTCATCGTTAAACAACTTACAATAATAAACAAATTTAAGTTCTAAGCCAATAGTTTTGTTTTCGGTTGGAAACTTTTGATTCCTACTAGGAACTTTGTATCTGTTGAAGCTTTCCTCAAAGTTAGGGATGTTACCAATATCATTTACATTCCAAATATCATTGACTAAAAAGTAATCATTATTCACGACTCTCCTTGTTACTTTTCCATCAGGAGATATATCCTTAACCTCGTAAGAGGAGAGAGTAGATGTGATTAAGTTCCAATATTCATTTTTTGTAATTGCATTGTTTGCTATGATTTTATCCAATAAATTGCCTCCTAAAATTCTAACTAGCTTCTAAAAAGGAACTGCTTCGTCAGGGATATTTGATTGAAAGTCTTCCATGTTTTCTTGCCCAATCTCAAATGCATGGGCGGCTTTCTCCCAATCCTTTCGGATTTCATCCTCAGAGGGGTGAATGTATAGGTTCATCGTGGTTTGAATTTGGGCGTGACCTAAACGTTCTTGTACCAGCTTGATATTTTTGGTTTGAAGATAATAAATTGTAGCATGAGTGTGTCGAAACATATGCGGGGTAATATGTATACCTGTTTTTCTTTCAAGCTCTTTAAAGGTCGCATAGACATCGGAGTAGGTGAGGGGGTCTCCAGCATTCTTTCCCCAAATCTTCACAAACACAAAATTATGGTCCGGGTTATATTCATCAACCACTTCGTACAAATAATCGTCGTATAGGTTCATGAAACCCTGAGAGATGTCTAATTTTCGCTCTCCAGTCTTCAATTTACCTCCGTTTGGCAATTCACCTCTATTGGTCAGTTGGATTTTGTGCTTTCTTTGTTTAGCATCGAATTGAAGATCTTCAAGAAACAGGGAGAGAACCTCTCCGATACGCAATCCACTTTCAAAAAGCAACCGCACAAGAAATTTATCTCTTATATTTGTAGTAGAATAATAGATTTCTTCGACTTGTTCTTTCGTAAATACTTGGACGCGTTTCCTGGGTTCCTTCAGCTTTAGAATATTTTTAGAGATAGGTTTCCCTCCATTTACATGGTGTAAGAAACCCTTGTACCCATTCCCACCAGCACCAATGAACATCTTCTTCATAAGCTTTTCAACCATGTCTGAGTCCACTAAATCATTTCTGTATAAGTAATCATAAAATGATGCCACGACCGTAAGGTAATTGTTTACTGTGCTTTCCCTGCGTTTAGCTTTTACTGTTTTATGGAGTACAACGTTATTGTTTTCATAGGGATTTCTAAGCCAAACAACGAAGTTAGATAACTTTTCAAAGCTCACCTGTTGATAATCAATTCCTGTTTGCTCCAAGTATGTAAAGTAAAATTTCAAAGCCGTACAGTACGTCTGTAAAGTATTACTGCTCCTCTCACTGTTGTATAGGTATTTCATATACTTTGCAACAGGTTCAACAGGTAATCCACTTGTACCAATTAGAAGATATGCCTTTCTATTACCAACAGATATTTCTTCTACTCTCATGAAAACGCCTCCCACATAATGTTATCTAGTTATCGTTATTTCTTTAAGATCCTCGAACCTAACGGTTCTGCGGAGTGCTGTCCTCGCACCGAGGCTTTGTCCTCCACTTAAAACCAAACTAACACTCTTATCTACAATCACATTTTATACATATTAAACTATTATTTCAATATTCATTTTTCTAATCTATTATGTAAATAAAAAAGGATAGTTAGACCACATAGCAGACTAACTATCCTATGAATTATTACCTTAATTTAAGTTATAGTATTTGTTAATGATAATTAAATCTTGATTGGCTGGTTTGTTTGCTGCTTCTGCTTTTCCTCCATTAACTCCACACAATGCGGCCATTAGTAACGTAAGAACGGTCATTGATTTGATAAAGATGTTCTTCATAAAAGTAGCTCTCCCTTTTTTATATTTTTATAAGAAACGAAAAAAGCACCTTCCGTACAATGGAAAGATGCTTTCTCGTAACAATCATTTATGAATAAAAACCTATTAAATTATCGATTTTGACATGCAGAGAAATGCTCTCTGACGAAATTAACTTTTATTTCTCGTATAATTGCCCATTCGATGCAAATTTCAGCGTTCTAAAAACCGTCTATTTCTTTGCTACTACCGTTACTTATTTATTTTTTCGGTATGACGACAAGAAGGAAAAGACGAACAGCCAAAAAAGCGACCTTCTTTTTCTTGGTGCACTACTAATTGCTTACCACACGTTGGGCACTTACGCGCTTCCGGTGTGACATTTTCATAGATTTCTTTTGCCTCGAACGTGGGGTTAATAGCACAAATGAGCTCTTGCAGATCCTCACGTTCAACCAACTTTACACCACATGCAGCTGCCAACTCTTTGGCTTGTTTGGTGAAATAACTATTCGTCACCACCCATGCTTGGTTAGCTCGATAATAGGCTTTCGCCCCGTATACCTCTTGCACAGCTGATAAACTGACTCGATTTTTGTAGCCGTATCGTTTCGCTTGAACCACAATTTTTTCATCTCTCTCCATAATTAAATCAGCGCCAAAGTCACCAGACTGCTTTGTTACTTCTGGATGATAGCCTAAATGTCGAAAAAGAACTTGTAGATAAATTTCAAATTGCCGCCCATCCATTTTATCAATATACGGCATATCAGCTTTTAATAAGGCCTTCTGCTGTTTACGCGTTCGAAGAACCTGATAAAGAAAAAGCAAGCTTTTAAATACAAGAACAAAAACAAGAAAACATCCGATGCTGATAATAAAATTATCCATTCATGGAACGCTCCTGTTCGTTGGGTTTGGTTCGCGAAGAAGAAAAGTATTTGGAAAATGGCTTTTCTTTCGCTCCTTTTTTCAGCTCATCGTTCCAATCCTTGCCTGTAGACGGTAGTTTCTTTTTAATGAGATCGGCATTGACGATTTGTTTCATTTTCTTGATAAATTCCTTTCCTCCTTGGTCATGATCCACAGCTAAAATCAATTCCTTAATGGGAAGTCCTTCACGCCGAGCTGTAAGATACGACTGCGCAACGGTTTTCGGTTTTAACCCATTCATACTAATAAGGCGTGTATTCTGCAATCCCTTTCCTTGTATACTCCAATAGGAAAGTAGATCAATCGGACTTTCAAAAAAATGAATGCTCGTCGGCTTTCCTACATCAACAGAAAAGCCCGTATGAGGGTTATCATTGGGCAGAACTTGTTTAAAGGAACCACGCTTATTTTTCATCGGCACTGTTCCTTGTCGATCCGTCCCAATGACTTTCCCCTTGCCTCCCTGTTCTCGCCATTTAAATACCACATTATTGCGTTTGTCTTGGGCAATTAAATCCTTTTGAAAGAGCCAATGAACGAGCCGAGGATCAATGTGCCGTTCCTTAATGAGATACTCTTTTGCTTTCGTTTGATCCTGTACCTCTAATTCCTTTGGATATCGAAAAGGCTCTTTTGATGTTGAAACTGATGGTTGCTCATGAGAATGAGCAACTTCTTTATAGTCGCCTTTATTAATATCTAAGACAGCTTGTGGGAATGACATCCCGTAATACATTTGCGCGAAACTGATGGCTCCATACCCTGTCTCATTTCGGCTATTCCATGCGTACATGTTCCCTTTAATCAGCAGACTATCATGCTTGGTATGGCGGTAATACTGTCCTTCTTTGACAAACGTTTCGCCTTTGGCTTCCAAATACGACAACAAATCGACGTCTCTGGCTTTCATAGACTCCTCCTTTCGGACATAAAGGCGTTTTTCCATCTCACTCCCCCCCTCCTTTTCACCCTATGAAAAAAGAGAGGGGTTCATCCCTCTCTAGTTATTCCATCTTTTGCTTTTTTTAACGTTCTACTTTATGTGAATCTTGTTGTTTTGTCTTAGAATGTGCACCATTTTTCCGTGCGAAAAATTTCACAAAGCCATTTTGTGATTTCTCTTCTTTTTTCTGTTGGTCATGATCCTTTTTCTCCGTATCTAGGGCTTTTTCCAATTTGGTTAGCGTTTCACGTTGCGAATCCGTCAAATCTAACCCTTTTAATTCCTTCAGCACTTCTTTTTTCAACTTATAAACCTTATCAAACGAATGCTTTTGTTCAAATTCTCTCATTTTGGCCAAACGGTGCTCTTTCTCTTGTGGTGTCTCTTCTTTCGCCTTTAGTTGAACAGCTACTTGTTTTTCCTGCTCTTCTTGCTTGGATGACTCTTTACTATTTGGTTTTTCTCGCATGATTCCTAACTGTGAAAGCATCTGTTGTTTATAGGCTGCTTGATACTGTGCCTCCTCAGGTGGCTTTTCCAACTCTTGAAGGATCTCTTGTTTGTAATCATCTTGGTAGTTTCCTTGTTCCTTCACTTGTTTTTGGTCGTAGTAATGAACGGATACACGAGACTCCATCGCATCCACTTGTTCTCTTGTAAACATGCCCTCTTTTAACGTGAGACCTTTTAACTGTACATAGTCTTTTTCGGCATTCACACGCTCCAACATACTTTCGACATGTTGGGGCTGTTCTTGCTCATGCGCCTCTAACAACTTTCGATAACTCACCTGTAACTGTTGGTCCCGATCTTGTGGCAGCACAGGGCTGACATCATGACTCTTTAAAAACTCAATGGTTGTGTCACTTTCATACGCTTGTTTTTGTCCTTTCTCATCTGTCGACACAAGTAAAACCTGCGGTTTTTCTTCTCCTAATGCTGATTGTGTTAAGTAGATCGCACCAGAAGGAATGTCTTGCAGCTGTTCACCACTGACATTCACCCATCCTGCCTCAATTTTTTCATTCTGTGGGTGTTTCATAAACGTTTTTAACGCTCGTTTATCCACAATAAGGGTATTAAATTGGTCATTTGAAAGAGATGTCACTTTTTTCATCGTTATTCCTCCATTTAAGTTTTATTTAGGCATAAAAAAAGAGCGTGTACGCTCGCTTATCTTTCCATTTCCTGTTCATCTTTTTTGTTTTTAACGGTACCTGTTCGTTTTTGAAAATACGGCTGATGCACCTTTTCATGATGTGTTTTGAAAGTAAGAGGCTCTTTTTGAATTTGACCATGTATAACTCCCTGTTCATCTTTCTTCGTCACGGAATCCATTTGATGCTCAAGTTTCACCACTTCTTCTTTCGTCATCCAACCATTTTTAATGACTTTGACTTGGGTTGAATAATAGGTTTCCTCAGCTCTCACACGTTCGAACACACTCTTTACATCGTCCGAGGATTCCTTCTGCTGTTTTTCTCTATAAGCCTCATATCCTTCCTTCAATTTTTTATGCACATTTTGAGGAGAAAGAGGTTCTTGGTCATCTGCCTCTCTTTCAAGAGACCGATTTTTTTCTCTTTCTTTCACTAAGGTATCTTCAATTGTTCCAATAAACTCAGCTGATGTTTCATGTACTTCTTTTAACAGGTTAGTTTTATCTTCAAAGGTTTTCCCCTTCGTCCAGTTCGACAGGTAATCGAGGGAGTACGAGCTCGTGTCGATTCCAAAGTAAGACGAAACGGTATAAGCTGTCATTTCAGCTTGAAACTCTTTTTCTGCCGCCGTATAGTTCATATGTGTTTCTTTTGTATGAAGCTTGGCATGTGTCAATTCGTGCAACAGGCTCTTCACATTTTGTTTTTCAGAGTTTCGAGGGTTGAGGGCTACTTCTTTTGTTAGGGTATAGCTCACACCCTTTGCGCTGCCTAGTTCTTCTTTTGGTGCAATAATGGAAATGCCATTCTTTTCAGCAATAGCTTCCATCCCTTTATAGAGTACCTTGTAGTCCTCCACGTTTCCTTCTAACCAACGATTCGGGAAAATCTTAGGTAAATCACTGGCTTTCACGTTCGTTTGACTGACATCAAACACATGGCCGACTGAAAAGTACAGTCGGCCTTGAGTCACTTCTTTTTTTCCATCTTGTATAAGCTTCTTCTCTTGAACATTCGCTTTATTAATCGACTTCCATTTTCCATTTTCATCTTTAAATTTAGGTACCGTTTTGTTTGGTACAAGAATTTTAATGCCCTTCTCTCCCTTATTGACAGAGAACCCTTTGTCTTTCCAAAACTTAAATGATCCAACAGCTTGGGCACCAAAAAACTGTTCTTGAATAAGAGCTGTGTTCGACATGGAATATTGATAAAACTTACCCATAAAAGATAAGTAATCCTTCAATTCTTCTGGTGAATGAAAATGCTGTTCGACGCGTTTATCCATGTCCTTAGTGAGCGCTTCAATTTCTTTTCGCTTCTCTTCAGCTGATTTTTTTACATATCCTTTACTCATGGTTCTCGTTCTCCTTTTGATAAGAGATTTCTTTTAATTCCTCTAATTCTTGTTGATCCCAAGGTTCATCTACTTCGACAAAGAGCTTCTTCGTTTTGATATTCATCGGGATCAACATATCACCTAGATGACTGATATATTGATGAAACTCCTTCGCTTCTTCTGGTGTAAAAAACACTTCCTCTTCTTGATCGCGATACTGTACAATCGCACTCTTTTCACCAATCGCTTTGATTGATACCAACACCACATCTTTTTGAAAAAACATATTTATTTCCTCCTTCTATTTCGTTACATCTATTCATTGAGTAGATGTAGATTTCCCTCTTGATTCTTCCCAATCAATTCGTTTTTGTCGCTGATGAGCAATACGTTCCTCCACTAATTCTCGTGCAATTCTCGTACTATCCATTTCACGCATTTGAGTAGTAATGAGTCCTTTAAAACCTTGGAAAGCAAATAAGCCATTCATATACTCAATTAAAATCTGCGTATTTTTATCCGTAGCGTTTGTGCCAAGACGGATCTTCTTAAGTTCCTCTTTTAGTACGTCATGCAAGTTTTGACTGACGACTTCAGAAATATATTTCAATGACCATTCTTTACTTTGTTCGTTTCGATACTTTTGGCAAATATCCATAATGGCTTCGCCAGGAAAACGAAAATGATGCTCTTCCATATAAGATTGAATATACTCGTCTGTTTCCGTATCTAATGAAATGGTACGTCTCTGTTTTTCCATTATTCATACCCTCTTTCCGTTGTATGTTTATGTTCGATTTCTTTTTGTAATCGTTCATAGTGCTGTTGGTTTTTCCAACTTTCATATTCACTTTTAAAAGCTCGTTCTATTCTTTTTAAGGATGCATGCATCGACACATGCTGCTGAAATCCTTTTGGACGTTTGGATGTTTTTACATGCTCGATAAGACGTTGAGCACGCTGCTGCTTTTTATCATAAGCCTTCATTTCTTGTAAAAAAGCATTGCCCATTCGCTGATATAACTCATCGATTTTATTCTGCTTATAATCTTTATATCGTTTTTGATCGCTTATTCCTTCTCCATAAGCTTTCTTTAATTCGTTGACCTCTTCATCTAGTTTGTTAAGTAGCTGTTGGTACTCTTTTTGATGATGTTTTTCAATATAGTGTTGACTTAACGTATTGATTAAAGGTTTAAGGGGCTTTATGGTTTGATATCCATACTGCCATTGTCTTTTATCAACCGGTAGATGATTATAAATTTGTAGAAACAAGGGTTTCATGTGGCGGTTTTTCCATGTTATCGAGGAATCTTGTTTCTTTCTATCTACCATGTGAGTGCGAATTAACTCATTAATTTCTTTTTGATGATCGCCTCGCTCTAGGATTTGATTTACTACTTTAGACTTCATTGCATCTAATGTTTGAGGTTTTCGTTTTCCTCGTTTGCGTGTAGGGTCTGGTTCTACGGTGGCAATATGAATATGAATGTTTTGGGTATTATAATGAATAGCAGCCGACCAAACAGCCGACTGATCTAACTTTTCCCTTTTAAGCATTTCCTCCATTGATTGACGAGTCACATGCATTAACTTTTGTTCATTAACTGTATGAGTACGTGCATTATATAGCCCATTTTCTTCGAGCCACGCATTATGGAAGGTGATAACATCTTGCCACATGATACTCTGATTTTTTTGTGCGGTTTCAAACAGTATTTTTAATTGTTGCTTCTCTTCTTTGTTTAACTGATCAGCGTGTTTTGTAAATAACGCTGAGGTCTTTTCAGGGTTATCCATGTAATCATGATAATGTGAAAAATGTAGCTCAGGACTCTCTTCTTTTTGGGCTTCTTCACGATCGACATACTCTACATAATCTTGAAAGGCTTTTTGATTGGCTGTAATGAATTTTGTTTTCAGTACGACACCCGGTGTAAGAGAAGCTACACTCATCGGTTATACCTTTCTAAAATAGCTGCTACCAATTCTCCTCGTTTGGCAGCTTGTTTTTCTTCTACTTCTTGAAAGATTTCCATTATCGATCGCTTCATGCTTTCTTCCATACAAAACCATTCATTTCGTAGAAAGAGGCGCTCCGTTTCCATGAGTTGATTTATTTTTTCAGCGATGGCTCCTACCATTTCCTCGACAGATGGAACAGGTACAATCTGACTTGGTGTTTCTTGTTTTTCTTCTTGTAGTGTTTGATGCTCTAAACAGATACGAGCAATCGCATCTCCAGGAAAACGAAATTGTTGTTCTTTCATATATTCTTGAAGATATTCGTCCGTTTTTATATCGAAAGAAACCATTCTTCTTTGTTTCATTACTCTTCATCTCCCTCCATTAATTCTGTGATAAATTGATTCATCGTTTCCATGACTTCTGTACATTTTTCTACAGTTTGAATATTGAAATGGACCAGATTCTCTAACTCCTTTTCTCGGTCTGTTTGTGCTTGAAATAACGTAAGTGTTTCAAGCTGACCTTTTAAAAATTCTTGACGAGACAACTTCTTTTTCTTGGCTAATTCATCTATCTTTTTAACGGCAATTGGATCTACATTTCGTATTTTAATCTCCATTTTATCTTCCCTCTCTTTTTTAGTAGTGCTCTCCCCTCAAAAAAAGAGAAGAGCATAAGGGGTTTTTGCCCCCACAGACTGTGTGGGGCTAGGCAAAGCCTAGCAAAACCATGGGGTCAAGAAAACCGTCTTCCTGTGAACCTACTGTGAACCTGAAACCACTTATGTGAACCTGCTGCGAACCTCAAAAAATACAAAATTTAGATAAAAAATCAGGCATGTGAACCTACTGTTAACATGCCTTTTTTCACTTCATGACCAAATCCTGTTCTTTTTCGTTCAACATTTTCAGCTTTTCTTGCAAACTTTTTTGCTCATCTTCATAGAGCTGAATGCTTTCATCACTAGATTGAATTGCATCTTTTTTCATCGCAATTTTTGATTCTGTATCGGCTTTCTCCTCATCAACTTGGTACTTCATATCACGTTGTAACTCGTTCATTTCTTGTTGGATTTGACGTTTTTGTTTCGCTTCTATAGCCATGGCCTTTTCATAGTTTTGTATTTTCTTTTTCACTGTTTTTTTCTCCAATGCATTTACTAAAAGGGAATAGTCTTGCTTCTGTTGAAGGCTCTTTCCTTTCCCTTGTTTCGTCTTCTTTTGATCGGAATAAAGGGTTGTAAGGAATGATTGACTGTCTTCTTTTTCAGCTGTATCTGTTGAATAGTGGCTCGTCATATCCTCCACGTTCACCGTTTCATTCTCTTCCTCTTCTTGATACAAATCAAAGGCAAGTGCTTCCCAGTGAGGCGATAAATTATTTACTCTTACTACGTAATATCCTTCATCTTCATAAACGACTTTCACAGGTAATTTCACGTTTGGGTTTGCTTTTTCCATCGCAGAAAAGGAGAGGTTTTCATCCTCTCCTTGATCGATTTTCACCACCATATCCAATGCATGGGCTGTTGGATAATACACACGTTCTTCAAGCGTAATATTTCCCGTTCCTGCCGTCGAAATCGGCTCAAACGGTTTCGTATGATAGAGCCTGTCGTCCGTATGAATATAAAATTTTGACGTTAAGAGAGACAAAAAACCAAGAAAGAAAAAGGCTAAAATGACTGTGTATTTCCATGACTGTTTTCTCCGTAAATTAAACCGGTAATCGTCTAGTTTCTTTTTAATTGTCAATGTGTTAACCTCATTTCAAGATCTCTGTTTTTAATTCTTCGACACTATAAACAACCCATTTCTTTTCTTCTTTTCGTAATAAAACCTGAATGATGTCATGCGTTTGATCGTCTACATTTTCCTCTTTGATAACCAGATGATTGGTAAACTCTGCGATCACTTTTACCTCATCTTGCCCCCCATCAAACTGTTGAACATAAAGATGAAGGTCACTTGGGTTGGAGCTATACGTATTGCCATAATCAAAGGTTTCTGTTGGATAAAATTGCGCATAAAGTTCTTTGTCCATAATCGCTTTTGCAATCTTTTTTCGTTCCTCAAATCCTTCTTTTTCACGATGGTAGGACACATCAATAAACTGTTTGACGGTATCTAGGTACGCTCGCTTTTGTTGTTCTTGCGCAGAAGGAAGCACCTCATTCAATTGCTTTTTCAATTCATTATTTTCCTGTTTTAATGTGTCATTAGTGACTTGAAGTTGTTTCGAAGCTGTCGCTTGAGAGATATTCTGATTGAGGTAGATATTCCAAATGGTCACGCCTGCAATCGCAACGGCAAGCGCTCCAAATAATATGACACCAGCTTTATTTTTCATTGTGGATTCTCCTCGTATATTATATTTAAGCCCTATTTAGGAGCTAAGATCTGTTTCCATATTAATTAATAAACTAAATAACATATTACTTGGATGTCTCAAGATATTTCTAGATAATGATCATAGGATCATTTGGGACAATTCTTCTTTCTCCTGTGGATTAACCACAATGTAAGACTGTTTCTCAGTGAACGCGCGGGACTCCCTACTCGCAGGCTGAGCAGCCTGTCATTCGAACCTAGAGGGTAGTAGCTCTATGGCGGCTTTCGAATGCAGGGGAAGCTCTGATACACGAGGTTGTTGGTCGGCGTACACACTAGAGATATCTCGAGACGTCCAAGGAAATGCCAAGTGATTCTAAATCGAAAGGAGGTCTCTCCCGTGAGATTATTTGTTGGTTTAGATGTAAGTTCGTTTGATATGAAAGTATGCATTTTAAATGGTGAAGGAGAAAAGCTGAATGCCTTTACCGTCACCAATGACTTACCAGGCGCGACGTTGCTTAAAGAGCTTTTATTGGACTGCATAGGCGATCAAGAAGTTGACGTCTTAAAGATTGGCTTAGAATCTACATCGGTCTATAGTTTTCACCCGTCGATGTTTCTCCATCATGATGAAGACTTAAAAGTCTTCGGTGCCAAGGTGTTTGTCATGAACCCTAAACAAATAGCTAATTTTAAGAAAAGCTATTCGGACATGAACAAAACAGATGAAATCGATGCCTTTATCATTGCGGATTACTTACGTTTTGGACGTAACCAGATGTCAGTGGTCAAAGAAAGCCAATACGTGGCCTTACAACAACTGACTCGGTCCCGTTACCAACTCATTCGTATGATGACAAAGAAAAGCAGCATTTTCTTCAACACCTAAGCTATAAGTGTAATACTTTCTCTCAAGAAGTAGACTCCTCGGTCTTCGGTAACGCAATGATGGAGCTTTTCTTAGAGAAATACAGCTTGGAAGAACTAGCCCACCTACCACTGGAGGAACTAGCAGCATTCCTTCAAGAGAAAGGGAAAAACCGATTTGGTGACCCGAAATGTGTGGCAACCTCCATTCAGAAAGCCGTGCGATCTTCGTATCGCTTGGACAAGGTAGTGGAAGATTCCATGGATGTGATACTTGGGACCTCGATCGAGGTCATTCGCACCTTCCAAAAGCAGATAAAAGAAATTGACAAAGCGATCAAAAAACTGATGGCTGGATTGACACACACGCTTGAATCCATCCCTGGCATTGGTCCCGTATTCGCTGCGGGTATCATAGCTGAAATTGGCCAAATAGACCGGTTTGATGATGAAGCTAAAGTAGCAAAATACGCAGGTCTATACTGGCGAAAGCATCAGTCTGGGCGCTTTACTGCCGAAGACACGTCCCTATCACGTAACGGTAACCACTACTTGCGATATTACTTAGTTGAAGCCGCCAACTCCGTACGAAAGCAAGTTCCAGATTACCGGGATTACTACGTGAAAAAGTACAGTGAAGTACCAAAACATCAACACAAACGTGCACTCGTTCTAACCGCAAGAAAACTCGTGCGATTGGTGGATGCGCTACTACGCAGTCACCAACTCTTTACGCCAGAAAGGGGCGTGAAAATATGACATAAAACTTGTCATCGCTACCTTTCAAATAATTTCCAGTAAATAACATTCGTTACTGGTCTAGTTTCGTGATGCTTTTTTTAAGTAAATTGCCCTTTGATAACTTTACGTTCTTTCATTTTTCAGTTGACATACTACCGCAGGTCTTTAAAATCGTTTTACACGTCCGTTAAATTTGTCACCAAAGTAGGTGCCTTTTTCCATACTCGCAATAGCTACGCCCGTTTTTCCTTGGCAACCTAAGAACTTATTGTCACCCACGTAAATGCCCACATGGCCGTCTATCTTATACGTATCAAAGAACACCACATCACCGGGCTTCATGTCTTTTGGATTGATCGCTTGCCCTTGCGTTTTAAGGGTATCTGTTGTGACACCAGACAATGGACCGACATTCACACCTACCTGTTCAAACGCCCATCTCACAAAACTTGAACAATCAAAACGTCCTGCGTTAATATCAGATTGAGAGCGTCCTCCACCGAAAACATAACGTGTTTTTCCTATGAGGGTTTCACCTGCTTCAATGACTTTCACACCGGATTTATTTCCACTTCCACCACCTGAAGGAGTCGTAGGTTTTCCATCAGCCGCAATCGTTCCTGTGTAATATTTCAATACCGCAGACACGTACAATGCGTCGCCGTAACATGCCCCGTAGGGTATCATTTCAGGACGCACACAGTGATAATTCCCTGTATGTTTTAACTTTTGATATTGGATTTTAGAAAATTCAATCGCTAACTCTGGCGTGTATTTTCCACCATGTTTCATAGCAAAATTGATAAAACCACCGCCAAAATTATAACTCTGTAGACATAATTTCAAATCATATTTCGCTTTTTCTAGTACACTTTTGAAGTGCAAAACCCCTTTATCAATTGATAATTCTGGGCTCTTAATACAGCCAACCGTACCGTCACAATAGGACTCTGAGCTTTGCATCGGATCGCTTCCTCTTCCGCCACTTTCTTGCATCATCAGTGCCATCATAATCGGCACATACGATTTATCTAAACCATGCTTTTGCGCATATTTTTCAAGTAAAGGTTGATACCTCATGACTTCTGGTGACACATTCGCCGTTCCAACTCCAATGCCTCCACCTTCAATTTCTGTTACCTCTCCTTGTTCATTCTCGCTTTCAAATCCGCCTGTTATGGCGACAAAGGTTCCCATGAGTAAGAGGCCCGATAATCCTAACAGGATCAACGCGCCCCCAATCAAATATTTTTTAGGAATGAGATGCAAAACGACATGCAAGACTTACGCACCTCCTCCGTATAGAGCTTTCTCTTCTTCATCCACTTCGATATGGAAAGGAATGTTTTTGACGGCATCAATGGATAAGATCACATCCCCTGTGGCAAGCTTCGGAATCTCCTCAAGTTCACTGGATGTGATCCCCGTTCCAAAAACGCGTTGAATCGTTTCAATGCTGTTTCGGTCTTGTTGCATGATAAATTTATACTGCGTAAATTCAAATAGTTTTTTGATTTCCTCGATGGCTGTTTGATCCGAACCCTCTGGCACAAAGTCACGGATGGAGTGACTCGCAAAGATTAATCCGCCAAAGTATTTACGTGCTTCTCGGCTAAATTTACCTAGAAACTGTAGGGCATGTTCATTTCCTTTTCTTGTGTTGATGATGTGATGAGACTCGTCAATGACAATAAGGTAACGAATGGCATCTTCAAAGGCAAGTTCGCCTCGCCCGTAAGCTTCCATTTGAGGAGCTCCTTGTTGGAGCATGTTATCCCACAACATGTTCATCACATTAAACAGCTGCGCTTGAAAGATTTCACTTTTCAAACTTGATAAGTGTCGAAGCGAAAAGAACACGATTTGTTCCTCTGCGAAATTATCAATCGTTGAAATGCCATCAAATAAATTCGCGTAGGTTTCCACGAGATTAATAATGTTTAGCTCCATGAGCTCTAATCGATCTCTGCGCCCATCTCCCAAGTGAGCATGATGGATCTTTTCTTCAAGGTCAGCATAAAGTTCTTCGCGAATATATGCTAAAAAATCACTAAATGTGGGATAATCTTCGGGACGAAGACTTGTAATATTGTTGACATCGCCTTTTTCTTCATCCCATAATTCCCGTTCAATATAAAACTTCCGCAGAAGGTTTTCATATTCTTTGAGTTCTGCATCTGTTGCTTCGGGCGCAATAAAACGGTAGAAAATGGTCAATTTAGACAAGTGATGCGTAAAGCTTAGCGTCTCTTTTTCATCCGTTTTATAGACTTGTAGGGGATTAATTTGCCCTTCCGATCCATCAAGAGAAACCTGCTTTCCTCCCAGTTGCTGCACAAGGTCTTTAAACTCTCCAACGATGTCTAGTCCACGGATCTTATAGCCTTTGATCGCGTTATCCATCGTGACTTTTTTGAGGAAGGTCGATTTTCCAGCCCCCATGCGTCCAATCATTACCGCGTTGTAACTTTTTCGCTGTTCGTCTTTATGAAACAAATCAAAAATGACGCTGCCGCCTGTTCCTGTTGTCCCTTGGTATGTTCCATAAGGGTCATCTAGTTTCATAAAATGAAAAGGAAACCCTCCGGCTAACGCAAGTGCGGGGATTTCCTTTCCTTTTCGCTTATTAGGGTATTTCTTTTGAATATGAAAAGGCGTGACCATCGACTCCCATTCATACTCTTGTTCATTTAAGAAAATGGATCCTCGGAAGTTATGGGTTTCAAGGTGATGAATGACTTCTTTCACGTGTTGTTCTAAGTCAGGAATCGTTTTAGCTGCAAGGTAAATACGAAGGTGAACACGTTTAATGACTTCGCCATTCACCACATGCCGGTACAAGTCTTTCATGTCTAAATATTGTTCCTGGGCATCCATTCGATCAATGTTTTCTTTTGCATTAATATGACGAGCGTTTTGCTCACTCATATTTTTACTAATGGCTGCCACGACTTCTTTACGGTTGTCACTGATCACATCAAGGGTCGTAATCGCATTCGGCATATTCATAATCGGGGCTAACCAGAAGTTATTCACGTTGGTTGGGTAGCCGTATACATGAACGCATGTGGTATACCCGTCACCATTGCGCGTCAGATTTTCTTTGAAGCTCACGCCTCCTTGCGGCTGAATTTGGGCAATTAAGCGTGGGTTATAGCCTTTCTTTTGTTTTTCTTGTTCAGGCGTTTTCTCTTTTTTACGAAATGGAATAGACATCATATTGGTTTCATCCTCTCTTCTTGATTTTATCGTTTCTCTATAGGTTCATGAACAAGGTGAAAAGGATTCACGTTTCCCTTTTCGACCTCTATCACTAATTTCGTTCCTCCTACTTGCTGCAGCATATGAGTGAAGCCCTCTATTTTTTTATTCATTAAGCATTCTCCTTCTCTATTGTTTATTGCCGAGCTTGGCATTTTGATTATAAAGTTTATAAAGTAAATCAATTTTCTTTTCTTGTGACACCGTTGATAAAGGCAGAATGGATTGAACATCACGCATGAATTGAGCATGACGGGCGATGACATCCGTTTCCTTGTCCCCATAGAGAAAGAGGAAGTATTCACGATTGGTGCGCCCCCACTCTAAGTATTGCAGTTCCTTTAATTTTTTCTGTAGGAACCGTAGGAATAAGGCATCCTCTGATTGTTGGATTTTCTTCTGTAAAAACTGTTGTTGTTTTTGAGTGGATACAGGTAAATTCAAGGACACCACTTTGAGCGACTTCTCATCCCCTTGATAGCCTTTGGCTAGCATATAAATGTGACGATTCGCATCTTCCTCATTTAATGAGTTTACATCGGTACTTTGAATTTGCCAGATATCAAAATAGCCTCCTTCTTCTTTCAGTTCAAACAGGCCATTCTTGGTTTGATCGATAATTGGAATAATATCCGTTACACTCTTTTTAATTTCTGGCGGTTTTTCCTTTTTCTTTTTTATTTCTCCTTTTGACCCTTCACGACTAAAAGGAAAAAGTTTTTTTGAGGAACGTGCTGCTTGTTTTTGGATCTCCTTTTCATCAAATATCGCCATGTGGTAACCCTCCTTTATTCATAATCCCGATCAATGGCGCAATAGGTGCTTTTCTTGCGTACCATCGTGAGTAATAAGATTTCATACATCCGTTTTTGAGGATTGGTTAAGGGTCGAAGAATCATAATCAGACCAAATATGCCCATAAACACGTAAAACGGAATATGGAGCATCGGATGAATAAAATAGCGTAACATCATCGTGAAAAGTAATAAGCCGATGATAAACAACAAATCAAATAAATAAAGCGATTTATTAATCTTCAATTCCGTTGAAATCTCTTTGGGAATTGTATAGTTTGCCATCTAGGAATCTCCTTTCCATAAAAAAGAGAAGTAACGCCCGTTACTTCTCATCTAATTTCTTTTGTTTCTTAGACACAAGTTTACGTAAATCTTGCCCCGTATTACGCCCGATTTGATACGAGCGCTTTGTCTTATGAAGCGTTGGTGAGCTTTCAATTCGGTTCTTAACGTTTCCTATTTTCCCTTTAACATTATCACGCACGACATGGGCGATATTCCGCGTTTCTGTCCGATGTTGATGTGGCATTGGAATATCACTTGTGGAAGCAGGAACCTGATCTTGCTTGATGGTTTCTTTTACCTGACGAGGTTCTTGGGTAGTTGCCACTTGTCTTTGTGCCTGATCCATGTCTCTCGGCATCGTAATAGAAGGTTCATTTATTGATGAAGGAACCTTTGTACTTCCTATAGAAGAGCTGCTTTCACTTGGGCTGCCACTATAACCGGAAGTTTGGATCTCCTCTTGAACAGGCGTACTTACGCTTCCTATAGAAGAACTGCTTTCACTTGGACTTTCACTATAACCGGAAGTTTGAATCTCCTCTTGAATAGGTGTACTTACGCTTCCTATAGAGGAGCTGCTTTCACTTCGGCTTCCACCATAACCGGAAGTTTGGATCTCCTCTTGAACAGGTGTACTTACACTTCCTATAGAAGAACCGCCTTCACTTGGGCTGCCACTATAACCGGAAGTTTGAATCTCCTCTTGAATAGGTGTACTTACGCTTCCTATAGAGGAGCTGCTTTCACTTCGGCTTCCACCATAACCGGAAGTTTGGATCTCCTCTTGAACGGGTGTACTTACACTTCCTATAGAAGAACCGCCTTCACTTGGGCTGCCACTATAACCGGAAGTTTGAATCTCCTCTTGAATAGGTGTACTTACGCTTCCTATAGAGGAGCTGCTTTCACTTCGGCTTCCACTATTTCCAGAAGCCGCCATTTCCTCTTGAAGGGAAGCTCCTCCACTTTCTACTGTAGAAGATGTTCCCTCACTTGAGCTGTTATCATCGTAACCAGAAGCCGCCATTTCCTCTTGAAGAGAAACTCCTCCATTTTCTACACTAGAAAATGTTCCCTCACTTGAGCTGTTATCATCGTAACCAGAAGCCGCCATTTCCTCTTGAAGAGAAGCTCCCCCGTTTTCTACACTAGAAGATGTTCCTTCACTTGAGCTGTTGTCATCATAACCAGAAGCCACCATTTCCTCGTGAAGAGAAGCTCCTCCGTTTTCTACACTAGAAGATGTTCCTTCACTTGAGCTGTTGTCATCATAACCAGAAGCCGCCATTTCCCCGTGAAGAGAAGCTCCTCCGTTTTCTACACTAGAAGATGTTCCTTCACTTGAGCTGTTATCATCATAACCAGAGGCCTTCATTTCTTCATGAAGGGAAGCCCCTCCATTTCCTGCGATGGCTGTATTTCCTTGTTGCTCCCCTTTTCCTTGGGCGTAGTTAACATTCCCTTTTTGTCCACCTTCTTGTTGACCGGATTCTCTGCCGGTTGCGGCTCCTTGCTTCATATCTCCTCCCTGTTGTCCTTTAGAAGCATCTTTTCCATTTCCTCCTCCGACTCCGGCTTTTTTCATTTCTTCATGTAGACTGGATTGTTGGCCGTTATTCCCTTTACTTCCTACTAATCCTTTACCAAGCCCTCCAAGACCTGCGGCAGCTTGAAGAGCACTGCCAGCTGCACCTTTTCCAAGACCTCCAATCCCTTTTGCAAGATCTGTTGCATTTTTGAATGTCCCTTTCGCACCATTCATAGTGCTTTCTATTCCTTTCATCATCGCAAGACCGCCTGCGACAGCCCCCCAACCACTTTTGAGTCCCGCATCAATTCCGAAAAGACGCTCACACATGACCGGTCCATCTACAACTGCAATACTAAAGGCAATCTGAAGAATAAGCGTTGTGACACCTTCCGTGTGTTCAGCTATATAAGTCATGCCTATCAGATAGACTTTCATCGAAATGAAAATCATAATAATCACTAGGAACGTATTCAATATGTTTTGTAGAACAGTTTTTAACTTTTGTCCATCTCCTACATCCGCAGGGGCTACTAACTGAGCCAAAATTGCATTAAACCCTAGCTCATAGCATAACTTTGCTAGTTTAATAGATATAAACAGCATCGTCATGCCTGTGACAAAAAGAGAAATAGCAATCGTCCAAAAGTTCCAGTGCCAGCGATAGTAAAGCTCTGGAAAGAAATCAAACCATCCATTTTCAAGCTCTACTAACCCTTCTTTTCCATCAGGGGTAATGGCAGCTTTATGAGTTAAAATTTCCCGCCCTTCTTTACTTATCTCTTTATCTTCTCCTATTTTAAACTTATCATCTATTTTCTCAGTAATATCAATCATCTGAATACGATTTTGTGGTACTTTATTGGGTTCTTTCAGTTTAGGTGTCTTCCACCCATTCACATCAAATTGAGCGACATCGGTTATATTTTGTTTAATAATCTTTTCACTAACAGTACTATCTCCATCTAAATCAACCGCATCAATGGCTTGATCGGTAAATCTATCAGCTTTTACCATACCTGTGTTTAATAAAAGCAACACAGCCATTGAAATAAAAATGTTAATCATGATTTGTTCTCGATTAACTTTTTTATGGATGATTAACATATAACCGATATACAGGAAGGAAAATGCCCACAAGATATAGAGAAACGGCTGGATCTCTTTAATGAAATCTTGAATCGCAGGTGAATTAAAAAAGAGCTTAATGCCTAATACCTTGTCTGTAATCCCTTCTAAACTATCCACGAGAAAAGATAGTACTTGTATAATGCCCCACCCTATTTTTCTCAATAAATACGAAGCAATGTTTCCTTTATCAAGGTAATCGGCAAATTCATGTAGCTTTTTCAGAATCTCTTCATTTTTCATTCTCTTGCCTCCTTTCTACACTCTCACAACCCTTGAAATAAGGCATCTACTGTCATGTTTAATCGCTGATCGAGAAGAGAAACACGAATTTGAATTGGTGCTTCTCCCTTTCTTCCTTTTTCAAGATGGACCGTTCCATCTAACAACCCAATGGCGATCTGTCTTCCTTCCTGTACAAGAGGCGAATACGCCTCTAACATCTGTTCTAATTCCTTTGAAATAGCTCTCATTCCGTTTCTCCTCCTTTAATATACGTTAGTTTTTGGCATGTTCTTTATCTTGTTCACACGTTATTAAGATCTTATTGATCGTTTCTTCAATTAGCTGATAATCTTGTTCATCCAACTGATCTGTATAAGATGATCCCATAAACTCATCGTAAAAGGCACCCATAGATTGTTGTTTAAATACCTCCACTGGGATAGCTAAGGAAGGAGCGACTGTGGTTTGCATGTATGTCCATACTCCTTCATCCAATGAAAAGAATGCTTCAACCGTTTGGCTTTTCCAGTTTTCGCGATTCACATCCGCAAAAGGTTGATCCTTCTCTTCTACAGATGCTTTTTCTTGTAACTCTTCCCCTTTCACTGGTTCTGGCTCTTGTTTGGCTTGTTTTTGGAAGGAGAAGAAGTTTTCAATGGCTAACTCTCTTGGATTCACTTCCTTATGCAAGGATTCAATATCAATGTCTAACAGTGAACGATCCGTGTTAAAATCATCTCCAAGATATTCCCATCGGTATTTAAGTGCGGTTTTCCCTGTATTATGAATGGGATGAGCTTTGATACGCCGGCGTGATTGGTCTTGACGTTTGACGACACGCACCACGACGCTTTCCCCTTCTTTCAGTTCCATCAGCTCATTGGGTGTTAATAATGGCTTGGCATCCACACCCTCCGTCTTATTTTTATCCGTTGATAAGGTCTTTCCACTTCGAGACGTAGAATTGATGGTCCCGTCTCCTAACTTCTTTGAAATTTCTTGTGCTGTTTCATAGTTATTCGTTAAAATATAAATAGTATTTCCGCAGTTCCCTTCAATCGTAGCTGCGTCTTCACCATATTTATTTTTGAGCTGCGGATAGGCTTGAATCACTAAATTAAAGCGTATATTTCGTCCTAGACAAACCGTGATAATGTTTGCCATTCCTTCAATCGCTGGCATATTGTAGGGTAAGAACCCGGCGCCTTAAGACCTCTCGGTCTTAGGTTTCCGAGAACTCCCCCCCGAACCGTACGTACCCCTCTCAAGGTATACGGCTCTCCATCTTTTCAGTCTAGCTTCCCATTATGCAGGTCATGATGACACTTTCGACAAAGTACCATCGTTTTACGACTTCTTGCTATCATCTGTCTTTCCCATTTCTTTTTCCCTTTAAGGTTCTTTAACTTTCGAACATGATGAACTTCCATTGAGCCTTCTTCAGCCTTACACCATTCACATTGATTAGCCATCAACCTTTGGATAAGCGATGTTCGGGATTGGTATGATACTTCCGAAGGAAGTTTTTCTATATCCTTTTTAGTTATAGGAGCTTTATTCCTACGAAATCCCTTATCATAAAGCACTTCCGTTTTCTTACCGGACTTTGTCATATAACTGACTTGGAATATTCCGTTCACCATAAATTTTTGTTTAGCTTTACCTAAGGTAGTACGGTACTTATTTGCTAAGGTTTTGTACATAGAATATTCAAGAAGATACTTATAACTGTTTAGATGGCACACATTAACTGCCAGTTGGTAATATTGATAGGTTCCACGTATCTGGGCGTTATAGTTTCTTAAAATCTCAAGAGGAACCAATTTAATTAACTCTGGACGGTGCATTGGTTTCCATTGACCTGTCTTTTGGTTGACCTTTATTACCCCTTTTTTAAACAGGCGACTATAAACAAGATCAGTAGGCATATATAGTTCACATTTTAACGAGAATGCTCTTGTTTTTATTCCATCGCTTCGTCGTTTAGAGTGAAAATCTCGCAAAACTTTAACGTCATATCCTAAAAATCGAGCCTTATGCCTCGTATTTGTTATAAGTGTTTTCTCCTCGGATAATGTTAGCTTAAGTTCTGATTTCAAGAAATTAGCAATGTCTTTTTTTACCTTGTACGCATCTTCCTTGCTTCCAATAACTCCAATGAGAAAGTCATCTGCATATCTAACATATTGGATTCGTTTATAATTCTCATCCATCGGATATCGTTGAGGAATACGTTCTCTTTCAGCTAACAACTCATGTACCTTATTGGTTAATTCTTTTTCCCGTACTTCATCTATTTCCTTGGATTCCCTCAGTTCTTTCTTAACCCTGTTTATTTGATGTTGTATTTTAGAATAAGCTGGGTTTATCCTTCTAACTTTTCCTACATCAAAAGTTGACTTATACCGATTTATAAAATTATCTAACTCATTTAGATAAATATTTGCTAGTAAAGGGCTAAGAATACCACCTTGTGGTGCACCACTAAACGTTTTATGAAACTTCCATTCCTCTAAATATCCGGCTCTAAGGAACTTCCATATAAGCGAAATAAATTGTTCATCATCTATCCTCTTCCTTAGGGTATGGATAAGGATATGATGATTAATATTGTCGAAAAAACCTTCGATATCACCTTCAATGAACCATCTACTCCCAGTAAAGGTTCCTTTGACCTGAATTAGTGCTGTATGGCAACTTTTTTCAGGGCGAAAGCCATGAGAGAACTTACTAAAGGTTGGTTCATAGATGGATTGTAATAGGTTTTTGATGACTTCTTGAACTAACTTATCTTCTACGGAAGGTATGCCCAACGGACGCTTTTTTCCATTTTTCTTTGGAATATAAACTCTTCTTACTGGTTTTGGTTGGTAAGAATAATCTCGTAACTTATCAATTAGTGCTGAGATTCTTTCTGTAGACATTCCGTCAATGGTCTTTCCATCTGTTCCAGCAGTCATGTTTCCTTCGCTGGCGTATATATTTTGATAGGCATCAAGAAAAAATAATGGGTTATACAGATTTCGATATAATTTTTTGTATTTATATCCTGCTTTGTTACTGTGAGATGCTAGATTTCCTAATACGATTTTTGGGCTTCGCAAGAGCCTCACGCCCCTTCCCAATTTAATATTAGTCGAAAAGACTGTTCTCCTTTGCCTTGTACGAGGCTTTCCCTCGCTCTGACTACTACGAGAACTCCGTTACCATATTGGATTTTCATGAGCCACATACCTTGCTTTTTACACTTGGTATCATCCTCAATAGCCTCCTTACGAGGCGTTCCAAGTTAGGTAATCCCCATTTAGTACATATAGAAACTAGACTAATTATGATGTCGGATGCCACTTTCGTCCGTTACTTGTTATCCAAGTTAGCCAGTCTTTGGTCTGCCATACGTATCACGTATGTTCAATGGAAACTTTGGCAATATTTCCATTCTTGACTGCGAAGCGTTTCAATGACCCTTCACTTCGGGCGACGATACTCCACTTTGGACTATGGTTCACGCAGTTTAGCATTCATCCTTATTCATAACATTTTTTACCTTGCCCCTCAGTCGTACCTAGGTCACTTTGGTAACTTAGGGCTTTCCTTGCATGCTCTGGTCCCCTCCGGGTTTCCCCTTGTGGGTAAGCAAGGCGGTAAATGGGTTAAGCGCAGACTCCCATCTCTTGTCTAAGGAGATTCTCTATATGCCCGTATGGGCGCACTCCAAATTCATCCAGTAAAAACACCACTTCACGATGACATTTGTTTCCTTTAGCCAGTGAGGCATTTTTGGCTAATACATAATACAGTTGACGCACAAAAATAGAGGCAATCACATGATTACTAGAATCATAGTCAGGTGTCACCATAAAGATCGCAATTGGCTTTGTAAAATACGTCACTTCGCTTACGTGGATGTCTGGATGTTGCTTCTCCACACGAAAAGAGGTCGTTCCCTTTTTTCGATCGATGTTATAGACCGACACAACCGTTTCATTTTTATGATCGGTGACAATCTGGTCGTTCACTTTTTCAGCAATACGGATCTCATTTTCTTTTGGCTTAATCTCACTTGTAAAATTAAGTTCAAATAAGCCTTTGGCATCCGTCTTAATACTTTCCACTTTCCCATCGGGAAAGGTAACCTCTAAACGCGTAAGAGGCATGGCTTTTCCTTTCAGGGTCTTCCCAAAGCCTACGCGCTTTAAATCCACACTATTTTTAGCCGTCATTTTCGCAATTTCGTCAAACGTGAAAATAGATAATCCATTCATTGTTTGGGTAAAGATCCCGCCCCGTGTTGTGCCTTTCGAGAAGTTTGATGTCGCATACTGCATTTTCGCAACACTATTTGTTGGTAACTCATCAAAGTACATATCTAAAGCATTTTGTGTATTTCCTTTTTTATCTATCACGACTTCTTTCGATCCTAGCTCTGACAACATGTTTGCTACGGTGTACATCGTAATCTTTTCTTCTGTTTTTTCCTTAATGCACTTATCTGTTACGGCTAAAATCATGGCATTACATAGACTCATCGCACATTGTTGCCAAAAGGGATCTTTCGCATTTGGATTGTAGTAAAGCGTGTAGGATAGTGTGTTACAAAGTGCTTGGGCAGTTGAATAATCTCCGTCTTTATACGTTTCTTTAATCATTTCTAACAAGTTATAGCTCATGGATTCTAAGGGATTTAACAAATTCAATACTTCGATGTGATAGCCTCTTTTTTCAAGCGTTTCTTTGGACGCTGCAAGCAATTCAGCTTTTGGATCATTGAGGATTAGTGACGGCTGTTTTTCAGCCCTTGAATACACATCAATGGCTGGAATGACAAAGGTTTCTCCTTTCCCTGATCGTGTAATCCCGATAATGAGATTATTTACGGGCGTATCGTCAATTAATAAGTGATTACGAGTTGTAAATAGTTGATGTGCTTTGACCAATTTATCCATCCCCTTTAACTTTTGATAGTCGTGCCAGTTATGAATAAGATTGCGCGTTTTGATGCGAGAGATTGGTACACCACCTCCGCCTGGATAATGCTCCGTTTTCTCGGGTACTTTTCGATATTGTTTTTGAAGCTCTCGACGTGTTGTAAAGCGTCCCGATCCTTTTTGATTTTGATTTAAATCTTTAAAATTAGAACGTACATCATACGTTAATTTGGCCGTCAATAAGCAGGCGATGAGTAACATCATGCAGTAAATGGCTGCATACTGATGGGTGTTCATTTGCCAGAAAAACGAGAGAGACAAATGAAACGGCTGCGGATCAAACACATCACTAAATGTGGTTTGAATAAGACTTCGCAGCGTATTGAATAAAAAGTTTAAAATCAGAAAAATAAGCACAAAAAAACAAGCACTTAAAGGAATAAGCACTTGTTTCTCGGCTACGATATATCTCATGGACTTATTAGGGTGCATGTTGTACCTCCTGTTGTACGTGTGTTGATAGTGGGATCACATATGATGAACTAGATGAAAACGAAAAGTAGGATTGATCTCGTGCATCATATTGTTGTTGAAGGTACTGAAAAGCCGTTTTGATGTCCCAGTTGACCTCTTTCATATCCTCTTCGGTTATGATATACGCTTGATTTTGGATAAACTCCTCTCGTTCTTGATGAGTAAGGGCTGATAATTCAAGAGGCGGTAACTTAGGCTTGGTACACACTCTGAACTTATATGCGTATTTGAGAAAATCATCATTAATCGTAATGGACTCAGCATTTTTGAAAATTACCACCATGTGATCTTCTAGGAGAATCACACTGTTTATACTATTCGCAATTCGTTGAGCATGAAGAGGAGTGGTACGGAATGTTCCTAGTTCTAGTTCTAGGAAAAGATCCTCATGTCCATACTCCACACCAACGACAAAGGATTGTCGCTGATTCTTGGCTTTGCTACTGGTATACATGCCAGTCATCCTTTCTCTTAAACTTTTTTAGTAGTAGGAAGTACCATTTTTTATGCTCTTCATTCAAAACGAGACATCACAGGCAACTTATCAATTATTTGTGAACCAGAAGCGTAAGTCAGCAGCGATTTCTCATAAGGCATATATAAAATTTCTTTTGGTGACATTTCCCTACCTATAAGGTCGCTAAAATATTCAGCGTCCTCCATGCTCTCAGTTCCCATTAATAATTTCATTAGACAGCTATTTAAAATTGATTTAGCAGCCTCTTTTCCGTATAAGCGATTTAAGCAATCTACTGTTTGAATGACAAGAGAAAATTGAATTTGATAGGAGTTGCACGTTTCTAAAAGGCGCAGTAAATCAGGTATTTTATAACCACGGGCTTCTTCAAATAAGACATGAACACCATGATATCTCTTTTTTGTATTTGTTATGAATTCATATAATAGTTTAAAAAGTTTCCTTACTCGCTCTTCTTCAGAAGCGTTATGATAAAATGCATGTACATGAAGATATAAGATCGTCTTCTTTTCAAAAAGCTGTTGAACTAAGTGCTTTAGTACTCCATCATGGCATTCACTTAGAGATTTGGTCTCAATGTTATAACCTTGATTCCCTTTTTCAACATAGGTCTGTTGATATAATTCTCTTGCTGGATCAATTACGATCAAACTTCTCTCTTGTTCTACTAAGATATTTGGAACACTGTAGGTTGACGTTTTACCGATACCTGTCTTTCCTACTACAAGAACATTCTGATTTCCACTTTCCTTCAACGAGGCGATTCCTTCTTCACTCATACCTAGCATCAGGTTTCCTTCATAAAAATATTTGTTGAATAGTTTCTTTTTTAAATAGAAGGCTCTTCCTTTTCCCATTTTTCCTAGGATAATAGAATTTTTAGAGCTATTTTTATGATAAAACGCCATGATTTCTCCCTCCTATAATTATTGTTTTTTATAATCCAGGCCATAAAGGAGTGGCAATTCCTCGTACAATGTCTGGATGCTTAATCCCTATATATAAGATCACTCCCAACGCAACATACACCATCCAACTGAAGCATTTTATCACCCTATTCTCTTCCTTTCTCCCTTATATATTTTTCATGACTTCTTCTTGTTTCTTTTGTTGATCGGCTAAGGATTTGATTTTCTTCTCGTCTTTTTGGTCTTTCTTGTTTTCCTCTTCCACTTGTTTTTTCGTTTCCTCTAACTCTTTTTTGGTTTGTTCATAGGTTTCTATTTTTTGATTTAATTCTTGATTCTTAATATGAGCTGCTTCTTTTTTCGCCTCCTCCACCTTATCTAGTTTTAAATAGCTATAAGCTTTCATTTCGTATCGTTTTTCTGTCATTTCAACACCTGATTGACGCATCATGTCCTCCCAACGTTGTTCGTGATAGGCAAGATCAAACGCACCATTTGGGGAAGGAAAAGACTGTTGGAATTCTTTTAAAGCGCCAACATCTTCTTTTTGAGCAATCATGTTTTCCACAACCTGAGGATTATTTCCTTGAAGCTGTACGGCCTCCTTATAATTTTTTTGACTAACGAGAAGGCTCGTATAGACGTCTTTTTGTTCTTCCGTTAGGTTTTTCTTTGGAATAGATGAAAGCTTCTGCAAAGCACCTTCTCGCTCTCCTAAAAGAGCATCCTCATAAATATTGGTTAGTCGTTGTTCCAATTTAACCTGTTTTTGTAAATCTTGAATCGTTTCAGCTCGATTTTGGGAAGTAGCCACGGTTGAGAATGAAGTAGCTGAAAGGATGAGAAGAGCTAGAATGCCTCCTCCAACCATCCATTTTCGGTGATGCGCAGATGATGGAATGTTCGTTAGGATATGATTTCTGGAAATAGAAAGACCATCTGATTGTCTCAGATGGTCCGGTATCTGTTCGTTCAATCGTTCCAGAAAGATTCGCTTTCGCGCTTCTTGTTGGTCGTTCATTTTTACACTCGTTAATGTCTTACAAATATGATCCACCACATGAGAAGCAGTACCTGATCCAAAAGATAAGGCTCCACGATAAAACTCGATGCCATCGTTGTCGAGGACAACAAAATCAACCTTAGCTTTTTTCTGTTTCTCTTGGTACTCTTTTTCAATCTGCGATGTGACCTCGCATGCTTCTCCAATCGGCATCTTATGAAACGCCTTCAATTGGTCAATTTGATTTTGCATAAATAGGACAGATAGCATATTTTCCATTCCTTTCTCCTAAAAATGGGCATAGAAAAAAGCTATACAACCCTTGTGTATAGCTTTTCTTAACCACCAAAATGAACATTTGTGTTAACCCCTTCGGCTAACTGATACGCACCCATAACAACAATCAAACCAATTGCTCCTCCTACAAACCACGCGATACATTTATGACGACCTCGTTCGCCTCCCAAAATTAAATGATAGCCTCCTACACAAAACGCAAGTGCTGCGGCTACCATAGCGATTCGTTGCAACCATTTGATAATTGATTTTCCACTTTCGATGAGCCCTGTCATCCCGTCCGCAGCTCCCAGTGTTAAATGAGAGGTTAACTGCGTCACATCTACGCTATTCAATAAATCTAACATGTCTTTCACTCCTCTTATTTGTTAATTTTGCATTACTGGAATACTTGTTGGCTTTACAGAAACTTGTTCATTTACTTTTGGTTCTTTTTTCTCCTCCTCTTCCTCTTGGCCTGTAAAAGCACTCAATGCTTGAAGAATTAACTCTTGATTCTCTTCAATGAATTGTTGGTGTTGTTGATGAAGCCAATCGTTGTACTTTTGGTCATTCACTTTTAATAACTTTTCTACAAGATCTTTTGACTTCTTTACGTCCTTTTGCGAAACGGTCATCTTATCACCACCTTTCAAGGGAAAACGCTTATTCTTCAAAGTACAGTTCTTTTGATGTTTTAATGAAATGAGATAGTTCACTTTCTAACTCAGATGGCTCGTATTCATCAAACTCAATTTGTTTTTCTATTTTCCCTTTTTTGTAAACAGCCAAAGTATTAATATGTTGCTTCACGCCATAATCAGATTGAGTTTTATCTAATTCAAATTTGGGGTCATCAATATTTAATTCTTTAGCATCTACATCATTTTCCTTTAAGGCTTTTTTGACATCATTCATATAGACTACACGTTTTTCTTCGTCAAACGAACACATGACAAATCCTGTACCATCTTCTTTCATAAACTTTTTCATTTCAAGAGGACTTAATGCTTCTAGTTGACCATTTCCTTGTACTGGACTTGAATTCTGAGAAGAGATAGCTGCCGTGCCTATTCCTAATGCAACGATAATCCCTGCGGCTGCTGCCACAATTTTTTGTTTACGATTCATCATTCATTCTCCTCGTATATTATATTTAAGCCCTATTTAGGAGCTAAGATCTGTTTCCATATTAATTAATAAACTAAATAACATATTACTTGGATGTCTCAAGATATTTCTAGATAATGATCATAGGATCATTTGGGACAATTCTTCTTTCTCCTGTGGATTAACCACAATGTAAGACTGTTTCTCAGTGAACGCGCGGGACTCCCTACTCGCAGGCTGAGCAGCCTGTCATTCGAACCTAGAGGGTAGTAGCTCTATGGCGGCTTTCGAATGCAGGGGAAGCTCTGATACACGAGGTTGTTGGTCGGCGTACACACTAGAGATATCTCGAGACGTCCAAGGAAATGCCAAGTGATTCTAAATCGAAAGGAGGTCTCTCCCGTGAGATTATTTGTTGGTTTAGATGTAAGTTCGTTTGATATGAAAGTATGCATTTTAAATGGTGAAGGAGAAAAGCTGAATGCCTTTACCGTCACCAATGACTTACCAGGCGCGACGTTGCTTAAAGAGCTTTTATTGGACTGCATAGGCGATCAAGAAGTTGACGTCTTAAAGATTGGCTTAGAATCTACATCGGTCTATAGTTTTCACCCGTCGATGTTTCTCCATCATGATGAAGACTTAAAAGTCTTCGGTGCCAAGGTGTTTGTCATGAACCCTAAACAAATAGCTAATTTTAAGAAAAGCTATTCGGACATGAACAAAACAGATGAAATCGATGCCTTTATCATTGCGGATTACTTACGTTTTGGACGTAACCAGATGTCAGTGGTCAAAGAAAGCCAATACGTGGCCTTACAACAACTGACTCGGTCCCGTTACCAACTCATTCGTATGATGACAAAAGAAAAGCAGCATTTTCTTCAACACCTAAGCTATAAGTGTAATACTTTCTCTCAAGAAGTAGACTCCTCGGTCTTCGGTAACGCAATGATGGAGCTTTTCTTAGAGAAATACAGCTTGGAAGAACTAGCCCACCTACCACTGGAGGAACTAGCAGCATTCCTTCAAGAGAAAGGGAAAAACCGATTTGGTGACCCGAAATGTGTGGCAACCTCCATTCAGAAAGCCGTGCGATCTTCGTATCGCTTGGACAAGGTAGTGGAAGATTCCATGGATGTGATACTTGGGACCTCGATCGAGGTCATTCGCACCTTCCAAAAGCAGATAAAAGAAATTGACAAAGCGATCAAAAAACTGATGGCTGGATTGACACACACGCTTGAATCCATCCCTGGCATTGGTCCCGTATTCGCTGCGGGTATCATAGCTGAAATTGGCCAAATAGACCGGTTTGATGATGAAGCTAAAGTAGCAAAATACGCAGGTCTATACTGGCGAAAGCATCAGTCTGGGCGCTTTACTGCCGAAGACACGTCCCTATCACGTAACGGTAACCACTACTTGCGATATTACTTAGTTGAAGCCGCCAACTCCGTACGAAAGCAAGTTCCAGATTACCGGGATTACTACGTGAAAAAGTACAGTGAAGTACCAAAACATCAACACAAACGTGCACTCGTTCTAACCGCAAGAAAACTCGTGCGATTGGTGGATGCGCTACTACGCAGTCACCAACTCTTTACGCCAGAAAGGGGCGTGAAAATATGACATAAAACTTGTCATCGCTACCTTTCAAATAATTTCCAGTAAATAACATTCGTTACTGGTCTAGTTTCGTGATGCTTTTTTTAAGTAAATTGCCCTTTGATAACTTTACGTTCTTTCATTTTTCAGTTGACATACTACCGCAGGTCTTTATTCTTAATATTCAGACATAACAAGCGATTCTGAAACCTACCGAGAGGTATTCATAGTTTATCATACATATCAGCATCTACTCTGTCTTTTCAAGTACTAAAAGGAAATATATACCCGTTTCTGGCTGGAAGGGCAAACCCTATATTGGCATGCATAGTTTTCACTAAGCCCAATAATGCACAACGTTTTCGGCATGTACGAAGAACCTCGTGTATCTACTGCTTGGAGTGTTGTCGCTTCGTCGGAATTACCCTCACGTCATCACTCTTCACAGATCGTGGATACACCGTCACTGTTTTGTTGCTAGATCACCAATGAGTTTTAGGACGCACTCATCGAACCTTTATTTTTAACCGTATACCTTGATCCCCTTGTGATCCGTTTAGGGGAGGCACGCAATATGAAGTTGTCTAGGTTCCATTACTCGTGCTCTCAGCACGTTTCAAAATCGCTTGTCTGTTTGGCTTAAGAATTATGAACTTTTTTGAATCACTTCTGTTAATTCTTCTTCCCTTTTTCTTCGCTTGGCGACGATGGTATGAGACTGATCCATCACTGAGCGTACGTCATAATAAATATCAGCTACACGCTTTATGTCGCCCGTTCCATTGTCAACAGCTATACCACCTTTTAAGCTGTATGTTCTTCCGTCAAAGGTTTTGGCACTCTTCGCGCGTACATCTGATATGTCATAGAATGCTAGTCGCTTTTGTGCTTCCATGTTCATCGCCCCTCTTTAACTATTAATTAAAATTCCACATGTCATTTTATCTGCTTACGACTAGGTAAAAGAATATCTTCTAACTGGATCTCCAAAGCTTCAGCTAGTTTCTTCATACTTTCAAACCTTGGATATGGTCGAAGCCCACTTTCAATTTGAGATATAGTCGATTGTGGGACTCCTGATATTTGTGCTAAATAGCACTGACTCCACTTATTTTTCAACCTTTTCTCACGTATGGAATTTATTTCTAACACCTCCTTGAACACATTATATTCGATATAAGATAATTTTTAAACAGATTTTACCGAAAAAAGGTAATTTCTATTAGATAAATTTCACAACATAAATAAATTTTGATAAAATTAATGAAATAACTTTAAAGAAAGTAGATAGATAATTATGAATGAACTTAAAAAGTACATCGGCACAAAAATTAAGGAACATCGTAAGAGCCTTGGTATGACCACCATTGAATTAGGAAAATTATCAAATACATCTCAGAGTACTATTAGTACCATAGAACGTGGGGAAAGATTTGGTACATTTGATACCATGATAAATGTGTGTGAAGCTCTTCAAATCACCTTATACGACATATTACCTCCAGAAAAAAGTGAAAATTTAAATGTTCCTCAGATTCATAATGAACGCATCGCACTTATATTAGATAGGTTATCTTCTGAAGATATTGAGGTAACAGAAACTCTTGTTATAAACGATATGTCGCTCTTAAGAACACTGAATAAATTAAACCCTAATCAGAAAAGACATTTATCCAATCACCTAAATTCGATAATAAATAATGATTGATTATGTAATTTAAATGTTACAGGATTTAATACTTTTAAGGGAGGGTCAAAAAAATACCCCTCCTCAAACAATCGTAAGTGCGGTATAATATATAACCTTCTTTTTATAGATTGTGGTTCTCAAAAACATAAAAAAAGCAAAATGCAATGGAAATTAGCTACAAACTAACTCCTCACTGCATTTTGCTTTTTATAATTCGTAATTGTCTTTTTATTGTTTCGACAGATTTATATAATTTGTCAGCGATTTGTGATTTATTTAACCCTTGTTCTTTTAAGGTATAAACTTCACGTTCTGTTGGTGTTAATATCTTTACTTTTCTTTCTTTCCTTAATTCTCCAACCAATACATTTGTAACATCAGCATGGAGACTAACTTTCCCTCTAAACGCTTCTCTAATAGCATTAGGGATATCTCTATAAGATGTTTTCGTTATGTAATTAACAACCCCTGTATCAAAGCATTCAAGTATAATATCCTTTTCATCCCAAGAGGTTAGCATAATAATTTTCTTTAAACCCTTTTTATATAGATAACTAGCGACCTCAAGACCACTGAAGTTTTCATCATCAATTGAAAGTGATAAATCTAATAACACTACATCTATATTGGTACAATCAACTTGTAATGCTTCTTCTTTGTTGTAAGCTTGCTCAACAACAATGATATCGTCATCCTTTTGTACATAATCACTTATAGATTGCATCCAAACTAAATCATCTTCTACGATCATCAATTTAATTTTGTCGTCCATAGGCCTTTTTCTCCTATCGAGTTAGAATTAGATTGTTCGCTTATTTTGATATCAACAACTCTCTTGGATGGAATTGACAATGTGAATATCGTTCCTTTATTAACTTGACTTTTCACTGAAATACTTCCATCGTGTTTTTGGAGAATGTTATAACATTGAGTTAAACCCAGACCATAATCATTTGTAGATCCTTTTGTTGAATAAAAAGGATCTAATATACGATTAAGATCAGCTTTCTCTATACCCTTACCATTATCTATAAAATCGATATAAACTTTTTTACGAGATGCATAGACTCTTATTAAAATTTGGCCTTTTCCATCCATAGCTTCAATAGCGTTTTTGATTATGTTCAAGTAAGTTTCTTGTAATTGCTCAGTATCACCAACTATTGTGACATCAGCCATGTACTGTCTCATGATTTTAATATCTTGATTATTATATAAATAAGCATTAGATAATTTAATAGCCCTATCAATACTTTCATTAAGGGAGAATTCAGATTCTTTAAGCTTTATAGTGTTTAGCTTGCTTTGAATGCGTGTTGATAACTCTAGAAGGTGATTTGTTGAATTTAATACTAAATTTAGCTTTTCAGAAGATTTTTCATCGAGTGCGATTTGTTCCTTTAATTGATTTACTAGCAAATCAATTTTAGCTATTTCATTTTTTATTGTATGGTTAAATAAAGCTGATCCAGAACGTGCTGCTTTCATTTTAGAATCCCGTATTTCCTTTTCAAACCTAATTCGCACACCCAGAATTCCATATCTAGCTCCAAAATAAACGAACACTAGAAATTGACTGACAATAATCCACGGATTGTAGTGCCATACGCCTACAATACCTAATGCTTCTAAAATAATATTTGTAACCAAAACAAAGGTAAACATTGGTATGACAAATATGCAAGTTAATATCTTTCTTCTTTTAATAGTTGGTCGATCTTCTCGCCAAGCAGAATAGATTAATAAAATGTTTGCTGTAACAACATAGGGTACTACCCATAATGCTAAAATACGAAAATCCACTTTAAACTCTGGATACACTTGAAAAATAGGATACATAATGAAGATTGGGATTAGACAAAGCAGCTTTAATATATTTCTCTTTCCCGTATTTCTAATGACATCTGAATAAACTAATCCAAAAATCAACATACCGTATGGAGTAAAGTAGTGTCCTATCGATGTAAATATTCCATCTAAGTGTAATATCCATTCTGGACGATTTACTCCCTTTCCCAGTAGAGCTCCTATTCCCCCGAAACCTCCGAAAAACCCTATAATACTGGCCCACCTAATTTTTTCATTTTGAGGATTTCTAAAAAAAAGAATTGAACTCATTAACCAAAGTAAAGCTACCATTATAAACATAAACATATGCGACTTACCTCGTTAGCTTATTTTGTAGAAATGAAATGGTATCCTTTGCAATTTTTTTTCGTTTAAGAACTATTCCAGCATGTCCACAATTATATACGTATCGTGTAGGCTTTTCCCAAGCCTCCCATAACAAATCTGCGTCTTGAATATGAACATATTGATCATATTTGGCAGAGATCAGTAAAATATTATCTTTACTAATTTTGGGGAGGGCTTGATTTGGCTCGGTTACTTCCCAATATTTTATTAAATCGTTATAATTCACTCCATGATGCTCTAGGTCTTGTCTTATATACTTACCAGGAATCGTATTCCATATCGAATAACTAAGGCGATTAGAATACATTATGGAAACTAAAGCATCAATCTCAGGTTCAAGTGTAGCAACTAAATTTGAGATAAAGCCACCAAGACTAACACCTATTATAATTACGGGACCTTGTTTGTTATTTTTTATCCATTGGATTAAAGCCCTCAGATCAACAATTGCTTGTCTAGTAGATTCAACAGTCCTATTAATATTAGCACTAACCATAAATTCTCCACTGTAAAGTGATGTCTCTGGCTGACGTTCCAAGTGGTAAGGAAGCGTGTAGTAGTACATATTCCATCCTAAATTATTCATAATCGAATTATGAAAAATCTTCTTTACCCGATCAAACCCTTTCATTCGCCAACCATGTACAAAAATAACATGAGGCTTACTTTCAGATTCATTTAAGAAAGCCTCTCCCCTTACGTAGTCATTGAGATCATCCCCAGAAGGTATCAAACTTTCAAATCCAAATTCACCTATGCTATATCCTTTGTCTGTAGAAGTTATGTTCAATCCAATATCTGAAAGTGATGCTGGTACTTCAAAAAAAGTTTCTCTATCTATATTTATTGGTATATGAGCAGAATCAATATAGTATTGATACTCCTCACTTCGGTCTTTATGCAAATCATTTAAAGCGTAATGATCTATAAGTTTTGAAAATAACAAATCAATTTCTCCCTACGACCTAAAAATTAGATATATTTTAGTTTTTTGTTAAATTTTTGTACTCTTTTTCATGATATCAAACTTGTGTTCCGATTTACATGAACCCACATTCCTTTTATATCCAATATTTAAGACCTAAATTTTTGGATATTATTTGAATTATAAGTAATAAAGTACATATAGATCATATATTTACCATTACATGAGATTCAAAATCCCTATAAAAGCCCTATATTCCCCTAAAAAATCCACATAAATATTCCAATTATTAATAACAAACCAATAATAGGAGCTACCATTCCTATTACTCCCAATACTATATAGCCGAACAGATACAAGCCACAAAAAATACAAAAGACTGCTGCAACAATAATTAATGCTGCTCCTTTAAGCATAAATAAAACCGTAAGAATTAAACCTACTATAAGGAAAGATATAAAGTTTGGAATTTCATTATGCTTCAACAGCTTCATATAAACCCCTCCCCACTCCATTTCTGTAATTATCTTTTTCATAAATTAAAATTGGCTGATCCACCTTAAGTTTAACTAAAGTTTAACTTAAGGTGAACTTACGGTGAACTTACCCTAAAAACTCACGCGAACATACCACTCACCCACTATGGAGTTAAACTCACAAGCGAACGAGTTTAACTAAAGCTCACTCACTCACGAAAGGAGGATAATGCTTGTTTTTGTTGAATCTGTTAGAATAAGTGAGTGGTAAGCAAAAGGAGGTGATTGTGTGAGCGAATGGTTTACCGTACCTCAAATGAGCGAAAAAACGGGTATTCCGCAACAAACATTACGAAGATACATAGCTTCTCATGCACATTTATTACGCATAAAAAAGGAACATAAAGCTTATCAACTTCATAAAGATTGTTTAGATATACTAGCGAGAATACGTGAGTTATATGGGAATGGTAAAAATGCGGAAGAGGTAGACAAAATCCTTACATCACAAGGGGTGCCAGTGACTGTAGAGGTTGTGAGTGAGAGTGGTGAGCAAGAGAGTGCAGAGCTGAGCGAAGTTGTGATGGACATAAAAAAAGCCTTAGATGAGCAAAAAGAGTTTAACAAGCAACTTTTAGAAAAATTTAAAGAACAAGAAGAACTATTAGTTTCTCAACAAAAGTACATCGATGAAAAGTTGAAACAACGTGACGAGCAACTGATGTTATCAATGAGAGAAATGCAAGAAACAAAATTATTAACGTCTATTAGTAAAGAAGGTGCCAATACTGAAGAAAAAAAAGAGTCTTGGTTTACAAAACTGTTTAAGAAGTAAAGTTTTCCATTATACCATATAAAATGGAAATAGGGGAGGGGTATTTTTTTACCCCTCCCCAAATCTATTATATTCATATACGATGAAGTTGATTCCTCCAATAAACAGTGAAGGATCGATTGTAGCTAAATATACTTGTTTTGATATATTTTGCTATTTTTTATTGAATTTTGAGATGAGTTAACGCTATAATAAAACTAACAAAAAGGTACGGAATAGAAAAAAGACTTCAACTGTTTAAGAAGTGTTGGTCGCACTCTTAAACCGTTCCCCCTAAATCCGGTAGGGAAAACACTTGTCGAAGTCTCTTGTTAATAGATTCATTTTTTTATAAAATAAAACTTATGTTTTTATTTTATACGAAATTGACATCTATTTCAAGGGCTTAGTTCATCAAAATCAAGGCATTGTTTTCCTTTCTCAAGGGAAACAGTGTCTTTTTTTGTTCCTAAAAGGAGACGATGAACAAATGACAAAGATATTAACCTGCTATTTAAAAGATGTAGATACCTTCAATGGACGGTTCAAATGGTTATGGACCCACAAGTCCACACTTCGTAAAAAGAAAGAAGAGTTTTTAGAAAGTCTTCGTGCCCACTTTAAACAACAACAATCAGCTATACATAAAGAATTTCCTAAAAAGAGAATGGAAATGCTCGATCACGTCATCTACAACCTAGTGGCTACGGGTATTCAAGCGATCCGTTCTGAAACACTTATGAAGAAATTTAATGTGTCCAAAAGTACAGTTTCTCGTTTTGTACGCTCGTTAAAAGCGACTTCGTTTGTACTTGTGGCACGTTACATCAAAGAGGATGCAACAGGTACTCATCCTGACAGTTATGTATTTGTCCTTAAAAGTCATAAAAACTTTCAGCAAATTTGCGACGAAATCTTTTTTGCTCATGATACAACAGGTGTACAAACGCTTCAACAAGAAGAAATGACCACTCCTGTGACACGTCCTGTGACGCATCCAGAAAGTGCTAAAAACGTTGATACACCAAGCTTAAAGGCCGATAAATCACCTGATGCCTTTATTAACCTTGATTTACCTGTAAATCATATAAATAATCATTTAATATCTGTTTCACAGGCCTTCACTTATATCAAGGGTGTGCCTAAGAAAGTCAATCAAGTCTATGCAGGTAAGTATGGACATCAACTACAAGACTTTTATGTTCGTATTCAAAATGCTGCAAAGTCAGTAAAAAAAGATACAGAGATTACGTTTAAGAAAGAACAAGTACATGAAATTGCGTATACATCCATTGTGGGCTTAGATAAATATGTGCATGAAGCCAATCAACAAGGCAACCCGTTATCCCTACGGGATATGTGTCGATTAATCTATCAGATTGCGAAAAATCAATTCTATGAATTAATAAGGCCTAAAAGTCAGGATTATTCATCAGTATACGCAAATCAACAAGAAGTTATACATAACGAAAGCAAAGAAACAACATTAGCTACTCCAAAACGGATTATCCGTAAGGAACTAGTTCCAAATTGGTTAAAGGCTGAACAGCAGCAAGAAGAAGTCCCAAAAGAAACAAAGATGTCTTTGGATCAACAGCTTGAAATGATTCAGTTAAAGCAAGATTTAGGACAAGAGCTAACACTAGAAGAAGAGAACTTGCTGGAGGAGCACAGCTCCACGTATAGTTTGTTGGAAATAGCCCAGGTAAAACAAGACCTAGGACAAGCTTTAACGCCAGAGGAACAAGAATGTTTGCGCCAACATAACCAGTTAAAAGACACAGCTTCCTAATTAAAAAAAGTAGAAATTCCTTAGAAGCTGATGTTTTAATAGAATATGTTTATTTAGAACTGTGTTCTAAATAAAAAATGACTAATAATCTACACAGGAGGAGACTAGTATGCCACATAAAATTACCTTAACCGGATCAGCCACAGGACCACTACGAGAATACGATCGCTATGTTGCCTTTGATATGCGTGAAAAAGGGTCACCATCTGCGCCGAAAGGATTAAAGAAGAGTACCTTTATTTCGTATACCGTATTTGTTGCGAAGAAAGCCTTTAATAAAACCGGGCTCACGAAGAAAAGCATCATGCATGAAAAGATTTTAATCCAAGGGGAACCAACGTTGGATATTCCCATTGATGAATGCCCTGGTGAAATAGGCGTGATCTGTTTCCAGATTACCGTTCTCCCGAATAAAAATGACAAAGAGAAGAATGAGTCAGATGCGAAAAAAGAACCTAAACAAGAAACATCTACGCCTTCTGAAGCCCAAAAGAAAACGGAATCTATTAAACAGGAAGAAGAACAAGCAGCTGTTTCTCAACCTGTAGCAAAGGAAGAGAAGAAAGAAGTAAAGCCTATTCAGCCAGAAGTACAACAAGTGCCTACAGAAGAAAAAAAGGCGGAGGAAAAAAAGACAACACTATCAAACCAACCAAAGGGAACTCAGGATTTATTGAACTTTGATGATATTATCGTTCCTGAAGAGTTCTTAAAGACACGCCCAAACCCTGAAAAAACACAAAAGGTGATCGATTTTGTGAAGCGTACAGGGTGCTTAGATGAACCGTTGACAATTGAAAAAGGGTCAAAGATCTTAAAAGATGGATACCGTCGTTATGTAGTGGCCAAAACAGTCAAAATGGATCAAGTTCCTGTTGTATATGAGTATCAAAAGTAAGAACTCAAAGAAAAAGTAACCATTGTTTATCGTTTCACTGACAAATTAGACAAAAACAGACTAAACAAAGTGATAACCTATGTCCAATAGATAAAAAGGTAAATGAAACAGGATTTAATCTCTGTTGAGGAAGGATGAACATCTCCACTACTATTCTCTATACGTAGCTTTCTATACATCTAAGTCGCGAATTGGAGGGAGATATAGTGACTAAAAATCAAAAACTGTGGACGGAGGAAGAAGATTTATTTCTAAAAGAACAATATGGGCGGATGACACTCCAAAAAATTGGTGAATGTTTAAATCGTAGTAAAGAATCGGTTAATAAACGGGTCTCACGACTACAACTTCGCAACAACCAGAATGGCATACGCAAAAAATGGTCCCCTGACCAAGATACGTTCTTAAAAGTAAATATTAATAGGATGAACAATCGAGAGATTGGAAAACATTTAGGCAAGAGCCCTTCTTCTGTTGCGAATCGAATTAGACTGTTAAAATTAGTACGAAATACGTCGTTACGTAGATGGACAAAGAAAGAAGATGAATACTTGGTAAAATGGTATGGAGTCAAATCACTTGACCAAATATCTAGACGCTTACAACGAAGTACACAAGCATTAGAGTCTAGGTTATATCGCTTAGGTATACGTGGCGTAAGAGCTCATCTGGGAAATGTTACAGTTTATGAACTAGCAGAGTGCCTGCAAGTTGATGTTCATACCATTTATAACTGGATTCAGAAAAAAGAATTGCCCTATAACATCTTGAGAGCAAACACACGAACATTTTTAGGAATTGACGTAGCAGCTTTTTGGAAATGGGCACAACAGAATAAGGAACTTATTAATTTTTCTAAGATATCCCTAAATACTCTGATTCCAGAACCCGACTGGGTAAAGGAACAAAGAAAATATGATTATTTTAATCGACCTAAATATGAAAATAAAAAGTGGACTGAAGAGGAAGATGCCCGTCTATGGTACATGTTTTACCAAGAAGGTCGTACTCAACAAGAAATTGGCCAACTAATCGGTAGATCAGCCCATGGAATTCAACGGAGATTACACCGACTACGGAAAAAGAAATTACCTCAATAACTCCTACTTTTTATGATTGTTTTTACTGGTCCCACATACTAGTCCTTTCCATTGCACATTCATTTTGTGAAACAGCCTTTTTTTATAAGAAAGGTAGCTCTATAGAAGCATAGAAATTTAGGTTATGCTTAAAAATGTTATATTTTACACTTTACTATTATTTAGTGCTTTATTCCATAAAGGAGAGGACTCTATAAAGATAGATGGGGTTCTCTTTTCTCTTTCACTGATTAAATTGTGTTTTCTAGCCTGATAATTTATGAATTGCTGTTGTTAGGGATTTTCTTATGTTCTCTGAAGCAGTCTGTTTTTTATTTTCCATTATACTCAAAATCTATTCATACCTATAACAAAGACCGCCCATTATGTATTAGTGTATAAGGCGGTCTTAACTGTATTCATGCTATATGATTATGACAAAAATATCGACATTATTCTAAAAGGTTTTAAAAATACGTATTAAATTTATTCGTTATGTTTGTGTTGTATTTTGATGTCTTAATAGATGATATGGTATTGGCTTGTCCATTATGACCAAAACAAATCAAAATAAACCAGAATCGTATAAAATAATTCAAAAATGGAAAGGATGTGTACAAAAAGGAGTGGTTGATTGTGTCATGGTGGAAAAATCCGAAGAGAAGTAAATTCGGACGTTTTTTGGACAAAAACGGGATTACTCAAACAGAATTTGCAAAAAAAAGTCACGTATCGAAGACAACCATTTCAACTTTATGTAATGAAAAAAATTATTCTCCATCTCCAAAAGTGTTGAAAAGGGTGATGGATACAATTAAAAAAATCGATGAAAATAAGCAGTCTCATGATTTCTTTAATATATAAACATTTATAAAAAATAAAAAATTATGTTACTGTAAAACAGTTACATATCTCACTAGATTAGTTGTAGTATAATAAGTTTATACATATATTAAGTATGAGCTCTTCTGTCTTCTAAGCTGTATATGTTATACATCTTTAGTTAATAAAAGGTCATCTTATATTGATTTATTTCTTAATTTATTGTAGAATTATTCAGACTTTTTATAAATTAGTTTATGAATTTCCTCAAAAGCTACCTGTCCTGCAACGATGGGGTAGCTTTCTTTTTTATCAGAAATCATATCTTCTTAGTATCCTATGTTAAGTTAATTTTGATTCCATTTGAGGATGACGATACTCTAGATATTCCATCTCTTTGCTGTTTAGCTGAACCTTTGTATTTCTCCATCAATTCATGAATACTTGCTACCTGTATAATTCGGATGTGGTCAGAATTGACAGCATAACGAACAGGTGTAATTAAAATAACAGAAGGGAAGATGGCTGCTCGACTCTCTGGCTGCCAATGCAATGCTTTCCACTCATCCGAAAAGAAAAACTCTTCATAAAGATTGATCTTAGCTTGTATTTTCTGTTCTGAATACTGATTGCGTTGAATTTCAACCCAAAACGGAGATCCTTTAAAGATACAAAAGAGATCGGGTTCAATGCCTCCTTTTCGTCCAGTGGGCTTATCTTCCACAATGACATTCTTAGGCATATTATACGAACACATTTGCTTATAGACATCCAAAATCGAAAGAAAATGTAATATTTTTTGAGAATTCTTTTTAATCTTCGCATCCACAGGCAAATAGACGGTCGGAGAATACTGCTGGGTGCGTTCAATCAGCCCTAATCGATATAAACGTACCATGACGCTATTGCACGCATTTACAGGCGATTTCAGCTGTTTGAAGAACAGTTCCACTAGTGAGTCTCGATCTACAGCCCGAAACTGATTGATAAACCCAATGATGTCTTTATCACGCTGAGATAACCGAAAGCTCATCGCTGTTCCTCCTTCTCCAATAACCCAAAGAGAGGCTGTGGCACAACCTCTAGCCGGGGTTCAGGATCTCTTACGCGCGTTTTATAAGGCGAAAGCATTTCCTTACAAGCTTCTTCATCTAAGAAATACGCTTGAAACTCTTTGACTTCATCAATTTTAATTTTCATGCGTCCCCTGGCTGCAGCATCGATTTCTTCTGCTCCTAGTACTCCGGCTACTTTCGCATTTGTGGCATCGGCCTGCCTACCAGAGATCCGAACCCGTAAGTTTGCCTTTAGTGCTGAATTCAACAAATCGGCATCTGGACGCTGCATGGCAATAATCGTATGAACACCTAACGCGCGACCCTGGCTCGCAAACTGTTGAATCATCTCTACGAGATCCGTTTCTCTCTTTACTATGCTCATTTCATCTACGACCACGACAATGCGAGGTAATTTAAACGGAAGCCTGCTGATATGAGTTACACCATGCTCTAACAATAAATCGCCTCGTCGATACATTTCAGCTCGTAATAATGCAAAAGGTTTTCTCATATCCTTTGCCTCAAAACAAAGCGCATCCACATGCTCAATCCCGTGAAATAACCCTAAATCAGCTCGCTTGAGATCCACTAAGACTAAGCGTAAGTCTTCAGGAGAGGCATATTTCACCCACGTTGTGAGGATGACACGCATGAGGCTACTCTTTCCTGCGCCAATTTCGCCAGAAATCAGTAACGTTTCTAAATCCGCAAAATCCCATGAAACGGGGGTTCCATAGATATCTTGACCAATGCATACCGGAAGCTCCATTTTTTCAATATAAGGATGAATGGCTTCATAACTATAATTGAGCATCTTAGGTAGGCTTTTGTGATGAACGGTGATACTAAAATTCTTCAGGCTGCCATTTATTTCGATGTTGCTGCCTAATACTTGTCGTAACGCCCATCTCTTTTTGTTTAAAAGATCAGGATCAATCCCGTTTAGTAGGGAAAAGGAGTAGCGCGTGTACGTATAATGGTTATCGATTTGATGAATTTTAGGAAACAGATAAGAGGTGCGATCTCCATGTTTAACCATTCGGTAAATCTCTGCCGTACGAAACGCTTTAATCAATTGGCCACGCAATTTGAGTTTTTCAAACATGAACATTCCTCCTCAAAACATAAAGGTCGCAAAAAAGTAAATCAAGGCGCTATAGAAGGTAACAGGCAAGATAAAGCGCATCACTTTTGAAAACTGATCAACAAGATCAATGACACCCCATCGTTCTAATATTCGTTCGATAATAGCCATTCCTAAGACAATGCCTCCTATGGACAAAATAGTGGGGTCAAGCATGGCAAGTGGACTAAACGGAACAAAAGAATAAGCCTTGAAGAAACGAGGTCTCGTAAGAGATGATTGGAAGGTTAAAGGAAAGATCTTTCGAAAAAGAAACCTTTGTGTTTTTCTCATGTTGATACCTTCTTTCATTCATTTAATTTTTGGCCTTTGATTTATGCATAATTTCAGCTCAACGCATCCGGTCGCCCCCTTCGCCTCTTCGGCTCAGCTCCCTTACAGGTTCCATGAAGGGCTTCACTAGGCGTATACAGCTTGTATTAACGCACTAACGTTACTAAACTAGATACTGATTAGGTAATGAAGTCGTAATTCTTTAGATACTATGTAGCTACTGCAGGAAGCTTGCCTGTCCACTCAAAAAATAAAAAAGAACCCTTACTGCAGTAGGTAAGGGGTAGATGGTTATGTAAGAGGTGCTGGTTTTTTATGTGTTAATGGATGTCTCAAAGTTCTATTTTTTCATAACATGGTGTAGAAAATTATTCATAGAAAAAGGGAGAATGGATTTCCATTCTCCCTTCAGCCATCAATTATAAAGTTGTATTAGAAACGTCCGCCGCCAAGTTGTTGCTCAGCCATTTGTACAAGACGTTTTGTGATTTCGCCACCTACTGATCCATTCGCGCGTGAAGTTGTATCAGCACCAAGGTTTACACCAAATTCGCTCGCGATTTCATATTTCATTTGATCGATTGCTTGTTGAGCACCATGTACCAATAATTCATTTGTATTGCTATTTTTATTGTTTGCCATTTTATCCAGCTCCTTTATTGTTTGTAACGTTAACATGTGTAAAAGGAGAATCAGTTATTCATAAAATGAAAAATTAATTTTAAAATATTATTCCCTTTATAAATTCGTAGAGGAAACAGAAAAAATGACTGCCTGCTGGGAAAAATTCACCCTCTTTGTTAAACGAAATCTACTGGTCATCGTTCCTAAAATAAAAAGAAACCTACTCGATAAAGGAATAGGCTTAAAAAAATAGCTAAGATAACATTCAAACAAGATTTCTATTATACATTACCTCATTAAAAGAAAAAAATGCTTGTGTTTTTAAAGGTAAAAAATACTATTTGCTCCCATTATAAGTGTACGATATATTTTTACCTTTTAAATCAATAATTTACATTTATTAATTTAAAAGGTAAATTATTTATATGAATCTAGAGAGTATGTAAAATATCTTTTGTCGATAGTAAATTAAAGCTAAGGGAGATGGGGATTATGGAGAGCCTAAATATACTAAAAGCTTGGCATTTTGCTGAGAATTTAACTCCTGGTACAGTGCCATCTCTACCTGGAAAGAAATTTGGAAAACGCATGAAAACGAAAGAGCAACCACGTGTTCGAAAAGCAAATCTAAAGGAGAGGTTATGGAAAGAAGTTGAGCTAACGAATCCTTCAAAAGATTTCCTTGTATTTACGTATTATCTAGATTGTTATTATCAGGATACACTAATCAAGTTTCTTCGAGATCAGTTTGGAATTAAAGATGAAATTATAAACGCTAATTGGAATAGAAATTTTAGCATTACCTTTTCTCTGAACGAGAAAGGGGAATATATTGAAGGATCACTTTTTATTCCGCCTCTTCAGTTACTAATTACCGAGTTGAAAAACAAGAGTGATTATGTGACAGAAAATTTTTCAGATCAACATTTATTAATCATGAAAGAATGGGAAGAGCTTGCTAAATCAGCCTTTATAAACGGTGTGAATGAATTGGCTATTCTTCAGCTTCTTAAGAAATATGAGGAAACATTTCATCGTTTTACAACCCGGCCCATTCAATACGGGCAGCATTATATTGAAATTTCTATTTTAAAAAAGGACGAGCCGTTGGATCTGAAAAATTTCACGAGCTTTTATACGGGAGATTTAGAGCGTATACTGCGTAACAAGCCAAACGCAACATTACAGCAATTTTTAGAGGGGCGCCAATTGGCTATTAATATTAATGAAAATCGTTCTGCTATTGAAAATATCATCCTACCAAAAAACTTACCAGTAGGGCGTTGGCCTTCAACGAACCAATATCGTTTATCGTTAATGCAACAAGTAGCAGTAAATCAAGTCGTTAATGGAAAAGAAAAGATTAATTCAGTAAATGGTCCACCAGGCACAGGGAAGACCACACTACTTAAGGATATCTTTGCACAAATTATAGTAAATCGAGCAACGGAGATGGCAAAGATTTCTGATCCTACGGAAGCATTTGAAGATAGTAACCTATTTTTAAAAGAGTCGTTAACGAAGTTTAAGATAGTTATTGCCTCTAGTAATAATGGGGCAGTTGAAAATATTTCAAAAGACTTGCCAAAATTAGGGGAATTAAAATTAAACCCTGATCATCTAAATGACAACAAGTATTTAACAGAAATTAAAGAGCTAGCTTTTTTTGAAGAGTTTTCGAAGCAATTAGTTTTTGGTTTATATGATGCGAAAAAATCAAACGATTTTATTTTTGCACCTTTATCCGTAGCACTTGGAAAGAAAAGCAACCAAACACAAGTAGCAGATGTATTAAAGGTTGACACGGTTAAAGATTTATTAAATGCAGAAGCAGAAAGGCTAGCACCCTCAACATGGCAGGATGCGGTCAAAGAATTTACAAACCTGTATCAAGAGATTGAACATGATAAGCAATTGTTGAATACACATATTGAAACTTTAAAGCAATCTCCTGATTTTGATTTGCAACTAGATCGCCTTACATTAGATATACTTGACTACCAAGAACAAGAGAAAGATGTAAAACATCTCCTCAATGATATTTCCGTGCGTATAAAAGAAAAGAAACAGCAATTACAACAGCTACCTAAGCCAACATTTTTGAAACGACTCTTTAATAAAGTAGATAATACAGAGAAGAATTTACTAAAAAAAGACTTGAAACATTTATCCGTATTAGAGAGTAAACAGCTAAAAGCTTGTCAATCGGTAGAGAAAGAATTAGAGCAACTCGCTCAGGAAAAACAAAAGCTTGAGCTACAGATGGAAAATTTATCTGCGATGCAAAGGGTATATAAGAAAGAACGTTTGGAACTTTCCACTGATGCACATTGGGCACAAACAATTGAGGCCTATGAAAAACGTCAAACGGACATCATTTGGCAGACAGATTCACTAAACTTTAAACGAGGATTATTATTTATTAAGGCTTTAAAGCTTCACAAACTACTTCTTGTCTACAACGTAAAGGCGTTAGAACGTCCACTTAAGATTTTTGGAGATCGAAGTGAAATTGACTTAAATACAAATGAAGGTATTCGTGAACTTGAAAATATGTGGGATGTAATGCATTTAATAACGCCGATTGTTAGTACAACGTTTGCTAGCTTTTCTCAAATGTATAAAGGGATTGGTAAAGATTTTATCTCCTATTTATTTATTGATGAAGCTGGTCAGGCGACGCCTCAACAAGCAGCAGGTGCATTATGGCGTTCTAAAAATACGATAATTGTAGGAGATCCCATTCAAATTGAGCCTGTTATCACATTAGATAAGACTATTTTAAATGATATCCGTAACCGTTTTAAAATAGAAGAGCATTGTTTAGGTATGGAATCATCTGTACAAGTTTTAGCTGATTTGGCAAATCCCATGGGGACATTTAATGATAAGGGTCAACGTATTGGAATACCTCTCTGGGTACATCGACGCTGTGCTAATCCAATGTTTTCTATCGCAAACGAAATTGCTTACGACAATAAAATGGTGCTCGCTAAAGATTCTGACGAGAGTGCTGGTGTTTGGTATGACTGTCACGGTGTAGCAACTGATAAGCATTATGTGAAACAGCAAGGTCAATTTGTTCTAGACAGAATTAAACAACACTTTCAACGCCTTCAGCAGTCAGAGACAACTTCTCTCTTCCCAGATGTCTTTATTATTACGCCTTTTACAAAGATAAAAACAGAGCTTATTAAATTATTGAAAGCTGAATTGAAAGCTGAATTAGTAAATATAGATGGACGAAAGTTAAATAAATGGATTGAAAACTCTATTGGGACAGTTCACACGTTCCAAGGGAAGGAAGCAGACGTTGTCTATTTTGTTGTTGGAACAGACCAACAATCAGACTCTGCAGCAGACTGGTCATGCAAAAAGCCCAACCTACTCAATGTAGCTGTTTCACGTGCTAAACTGGAGTTTTATTTAGTTGGTGATTTCAAAAGGTTAAGTACGAAGAGAAATTACAAAGAATTTGCAAATAGTTTAAAATTGGAAGATGTAACGTCAGCTAAAAATTTAAACTTTAGTATTCATTAACCAGTCCTAAATGGGCTTTGATGCAAAAATGGTTATAAAGAGAAGTAAATACAGACAAATAAAAAAAGAGAAGGTTTTATCCCTTCTCTTTTTACTATATAACCCTCTATACTTAGATGCTTTTCTTCATGCCACAATCCCGGCATTCGCGCAAGAAAACGCCACCTTTTACTGAACTTTTGAAGTAAGCTGAGTTGCAGTTATCGCACCGGCCACTAACCTTATCCGGAAATTCAGCATAGTCATACACTTTATCAAGGTCAATTTCTTGCTGCTCTTTCTCTTCCATTTTGATCACTCTTTTCTAGTTGCCTTTTATTAGATTACCACAAATAGTGAAGGTGAAATTATTTTATGTAAAACGAACATCAATTAGTTCACTTAACCTCATTTTATTTTTTAACTCAAATACTTCATCAATGAAAATAAATTGATCCCCCAGGGAATCAACAAATTGGATGAATCCTGTATCGGTTATATGATGCCCGTTCTTATAATATGTAAGGTATACTTGTTTATTTGTATGTAGTGCTTCAATCAAGGTGAAATTGATTTGTTCCATTTGCTCTTCTGTTAAAAGAGGTTGAGGTACTTCTAGTTGCTTGTTTATGATTTCCTGTAATCCTATGTATTGCTCTGGCATGCTTGCGAAAGCTCTCCATTTTTTCATACCTCTATCGTGATTCATGATATCTTCCTCCTTTATGTTAGGCTTTATGGCCTCCTATAAGACCATTTCGATAACGAGCTGTTGAATGATCCAGATAGCTTGAAGCCCGCAGCACACTGTTCTTCCCATAACGCATACGAATTTCATCTATCGTTTTGGCAAGAGCATAGGCTCTTTCTCGCTGATCGATATCCTCAAATAAGCTCATTTGCTCCTCTTCTTCAATGCTCGTATTAGATAATGAAATTCCAATGGAGCGAATCGGCATTCCACTATCAAAATTATGTAAAAGGGTTAAACAATAAGGGAAAATATCTTGGCTTAAGTTTGAAGCTCTTCCCATTTTCTTTTGTCTTGAGAAGCCTCCACCTGTTTGTTTACTGTAGCCAATCGATAAATGGATCGTTTGAGCCACCACTTGATGCATGCGTAAACGAAAGCAAACATCGTCCAATAGCTCCAATAGTAATAACTCAACTTCTTTTCGGCTCGTATAATCTCGAAAGAGAATCTGACTTTTCCCAAAGGAACGGGAACTAGGGATGTACACATCTGAAATACGACTAAAATCAATTCCATTCGCATGTTGGTGAAGTTCCTGTCCCATGATGCCAAATTCTTTTTGTAACATCTCTTTAGAAGAAAGAGCGAGTTCTTTTATGGTGTAGATGCCTAAACGGTTTAAGCGTCTTTCTGTAGCTGACGAGATCCCCCAGAAATCCTTCATGGGATGAATCGACCATAACTTAAAGGGAATATCCTCATATCGCCAATAAGCAACCCCTGTTGGGCTGTGCTTCGCTTCATGATCTAAGCTGACTTTAGCCAGTAAAAGATTAGGACCGATTCCTGCCGTAGCTGTCAGTCTTGTTTTGCGATAGATCTCATTAAGTATTCGATGAGCTAGCTCCTCTGGTGTTCGAGCAAATAAATGCAAGGAAGCTGTAACGTCAATAAACAACTCATCAATGCTATACGCATGAAAGTCTTCAGGAGCAACATACTGTAACACCAAACTAGAAATATAGTTCGAAGCCTTGATATACCTCTCCATGGATGGATTCACCACATGGATATCTTTCCTTTTAGGAATGTCAAAGAGACGACTTCCTGTTTTGATCCCTTCTTTCTTTAATAAGGGGGTGGCAGCTAACACAACAGATCCCGTCCGTTTGATATCTCCTACAACAGCAAGCCTTGTTTTCAACGGATTTAAACCTCGGATGACAGAAGAAACTGAGGCGAAAAACGATTTCATATCGATACATATAATGACTCTGTTTGGTAGCTGTCCATAATCCATTGAACTAACTCCTTAATAAAGAACGTTTGTTCTTTATTATATACGAACAAACGTTCTTTATTCAATGGAATCTTTTCCCGATTATTGCTGTTATCTCGAAAAAAGAACTCAATATAGTTAAGTTATAATAAAATAAAAATTTATTTTGAATAACTTATTTGAAGTTGTTGTTGCTTTTACTGCAAAACTTAATTGTTTTATTACCAATAATTCTGTTGATAATGTTAAACTTATATAGCCATAAGTTGATATGCTTATTATTTTGATAACTACATTAATTTATATAATTAGAGGTGCCATTATGATAGAAGGCTGTCAGAGTTGCTGTTATCCGCAACTTTTTGAAACATTCAGTTATTTAAACGAAGATTATGTTCCAGGAGCAACCCGTGTAAAACAATACGATAATGAAGTGGAATTCTGTCCTATATGCGAGATAGTTCTTTTAGAAGATGACTATATAGTAACTAATAAAGAGGATTTTTTAGAAGAAGCCATAGAATTTTTAGCACAAAAAATCAACTATAATATCAAAGAATGTCAGTATTGCAATGGAACTATTATCCCTTACGAACAACAGTATGGGGATTCTTTGAATTTAAACTTAGTCAGTGAATTAGTTGACGAATATTATATTCCAACTGAGCTACAACCACAAATTTACTCTAAATTAAAATGTTCGTGTGGTAATCCAGTGAATTCAGATGATCCTTATGTTAGTGAACAAGAAATTAAGGACTGGTTTGGTGACGAATTTGATTTTATCATCAAGACATTTGGAATATCTGCAGAAGAAACGGGAGAGTTTATCCTGTTCTTACAAGAACACCCTATGCTTGGCTTAGAGCATAATATCGGAAAGACTATACTAGATAAAATTAAAAAAAGGGACTTTCCTTTTATTGAGACCATAAAAGAAAGTACAGTTTACTATAGGGGAAGAACGAGAAATCAGTTTCAAAGAATGGTGCCTTTCATTGCCGAAGAATTATGGAATCCACCAATTGGTTTTCCACAACAAGGTAGGTTTAACCCACCAGGTGTAACTAATCTATACTTAGCAAGTGAAAGAGAAGTCGTATTAAAGGAAATATCGCCTCAAAAGAATGATATTGTAGACATAGCTGAATTTGAAATTATTAAAGATTTAAAAGTGTTTAACTCGACAAAATCAGATATTGATATTTTTGCCTCCATGGCAAACGACCAACATCATTTATCTTTCTCTTATGAATATATATTTCCTAATTTTCTAGCCCAGTGCTTATCATTCTGCGGCTTTAATGGAATTATATATAAAAGTGTTCAAAGTGAGAATGGTGTCAATTTATGCCTATTTAACTTTAATAAAGATACAGATATCAGAATGAATAAAATCCATACTAATGCTAATATTCAAATTTCTGATAAGGAAGATCCTTTCGGATTAAAGCCAAGACCTCAAACTATAGAAGTGAAAAATGATATTGATGATGACCTATTAACAAGTATATTCTAAATACGTTTTTTTAACAGTTCTGGTGCAGGTATTTGAGTAGGATATAAAGGGGCAAAAATCCCCTAATGGAATTCTGTCTTAAGCAACAAGGCCAAATAATTGATGAATCCAATTATATAAAGAAAAACACCTTACGATTAAGCGCAAGGTGTTTTTTCCTTTAAAAGGATTCGTAATCTCTTAATTCCTCATATATATGCTTTACAGCTAGTACATCATCAAGCGCCCTGTGTGCATGCTTAATACTGTAACCAAAATAACTAGCAACCTCTTCGAGTTTAAATGAATAGATATCACCTTCCCTTTTTTCTTTCTTTAATTTTCTTCGTACAATAGCTAATGTGTCATCTGTTTTATTTTTAGGCGGTTCAGGTGAATACGCATCTAAAAATGATTTATCGAAAGGCGTATTGTGAGCAACCAATGGTAAATGGCCTATAAATGCATAAAACACTGGCAACACTTCTTCTACTGAAGGACTTTCCTTTACATCTTCATTAGTAATCCCTGTAATTTTAGTGATTTTTTGCGGAATACTTTTGTTTGGCTTCACTAGCGTTTGAAACGTGTCGACCACAAATCCATCCATTACCTTTACAGCTGCAATTTCAATAATTTCTGCTCCTTTGTCAGGATATAACCCTGTCGTTTCTAAATCGAATGCAATATATTCACGATATGGTTTCCTATTAGGAAGAAGGAGTTTCAATTCAGCTTTCATTTCTTTATCTACTTTTTTCTTTTCCTCATCATGCCATATTTCCAATAATCCTTTGTCATGGTGAATGTTTTCTTTTACGTAGGTTGTTAAGTACCCATAAGGCTTCCATCTGATAAAAGAGCTGTCCAGCACTTCAAAGGCTTCAAGGATACTTGGTAAAGCAGCTCTTTTCTTTTCAATCAGACTTGTTTTTTGATAGTCGTGCATGCCAGTATAGAAATTAAGCACAAATGGAATCAGTCTCTCTTCTTCCCTTGTATAACAATCTTTGCACACGCAATGTCTTCGATGATACCATTGTATGGTTGTGCTACATTGCTCACACGTATAGGTCCTTTGTGAATCAATCTCAATATTTTCTATCGTAGTTACTTCCGGCAACTCATCATGTGCCTCTACTCCTGCGTATAATGTGTTTATAGAATTTTCTTGTGTTTCATAGGTATTTTCCTTCAATACCTCTTCGGTCACCTGGATTTTCTGTGGTTCTTCTTTTACCCCTTCTTTTAAAACAATCGGACCTGTATGGTCATTACCCTCTTTTTTAGATAAAAATTGGAACATTTTTTGGAATAGACTCATATTCTCCTCCTTTTTCACATCAGACATCCAGCAACCTTTATCTATAACATCGATCCTTTGTTCTCATTAAAAATTATTCATCATCTAATTACATCAAATGAATTATGAAAAGTAGACGAAAGGGAGCTGATGCTAATCGACTACCTTAAGAATGCCCATAAATGGCTTTATTCCCAATCTCCTGTATTTCTCACTCCTCTTGGTTGTCTCCGGCCAAATTCTTCCCAATAGGGGAGTCTAGAAAGTATAAAATCTTTTCTAATATCATCAATTTTAGAATTATTAATCGCTTCCTCTTTATTATCTATTTTACTCAATTCCTCTGCATATACTGGACCTAATCTAAAGGATGGCGAAATAAATTTAGCAGTATATTTTCTGTTTCTAACCTTACAGGTAATGCTATTTCTAGCTTTAATATTAGGTAATAGCCTATCGAAGGTCATATATATTTCGTTTTCTCGAACCAACTGTCCTCTTTTTTGATTTAGTTCTGGATTCCCATCAAATTCACTTCTAGATCCAAATATTAAAACAAATTGTGGTCTAACAGCTTTACCACTAGTTATTTCTCTGTCAATATCATAATATTGATAAAAAAGATTTTGATGTACAGGGTTTGATAACCAGATTTTCCAATCACTAAGTTGATTCTGCGCTTGAGTAAAGTCTGCTGTTGGTACACCGTTTTTTCTAAACCATCTCTTGTTAGGTGTTTCTATTTCTATGAAAATTGGATAGATAGTTCCACTATCTGAAGCAATCCATAAAAAATCTGGTACCTTAGACATCAAACCTTGTAATACTGGCTGAGTGATTAAGGCATTATTATATGGTGGATGACCCGATTCACCATATATACCAAAAGCGCCCGGTAAAAATGCAGGGTTTCTCTCAAAAAATTCTTGAAACACAATTTCTTCATGCCCATTTTGTTTCAATAATTTTTGATATTCTTCTATTGCTATGTTTTCGTAAACATCCCAATCCAATGCTTTGGGAGCATCATCAATTAATTCATAAGCCTTCTTGTAAATAGACATATCTTTTCACTCCGTTCTATATGATGTTAGACTGTTAAACTCAAAAGCAATCGTATTTAACTGATTGTTGACTTGATATTCTTGTTTATTTTTAGTGAATCTACCATTTTCAGAAAATAAAAATAAATTTTTCTTAGCTCTAGAACATATTACATATAATAATTTATTTGATTCTGCTATCTCATTACTTATTGATTGATTAATTATTTGACTCCAATGTGGGATATACCCTCTTAAAAGACCAAAAGCAATTACTGTATGAAACTCTTCTCCCTTAACACCTTGACAGGTATTTATAACCACACCTTCTTTTGTATTAAACATCTTTTTCATATAGTTAATATCTTTAGGAATATCACTAAAGTCTGAATACTCATAACGACGACTTAGTCCATGAAAAAAACTATCCCATTGCCCCATCAATAAATCACTGGATGCATAATCAAAGCCAATCTTTTTAAATATATACTTAAAGGATGCTTCTAAAAATTCAACTGCATCTTCTTTTTGTATATTTATAGAATTTATTGTTTTTAAGAACTTCCTGCAGCTCTCAATATCAGCATAAACAACAGTACCATTCAACATAACTAATTCTTCTAAGAGTTGCTTTGCCCATTTCATTCTAATCAAATAATTATCAGGCTCTTTGGTAATTAAAATAATTCTTGTAAGTTTAAACCAAAAATTGTCTCGGTCACGTGGCAAAACAGTTAGACCTGGAGCATCGAACGTTACATCCGGTAAATGTGATTTCAATTTTCTAGCCATAGAGGTAAGGAAATTCCATTGCGGTGCTAATACGCAAATCTCATTAGGAGAAACTCCATTCGAAATTTGTTCTTGTATAATGCCTGTAATTTTCTCTACCAATTTATCTTTATTTATTACTCTATCAAACGCAATAATTCCACCTTCATCATGGTAATCTGTCAAAGATTCTATTGATAAACCTGTACTTTGAAAATTACTGTATAAATCTATAATACGTTGTGTTGACCTATAATTACCATTTAGCCCTAACTTTTTAACACTATAACCTCCAATTTCTTGGCTTATTTCCGAAGGAGATTTTACAACCCCACCTAATGATTTAAATATTGCTTGATCCGGATCTCCGACAAGGAAAATCTTACATTCACCCTCTGCTGCCTTTACTATATTTCCAATAAGTTTGTACTGAAGATCTTGAGTATCCTGAAATTCATCAATAAAAAAATATTTAAAAATTCTAGAAAGTTTGTCAGCGATTTTAGGATATTTTTCAACCAATAAATATGAAAAATATAAAATTAAATCAAAATCTATTAATTTACATTCCAGTATATGTTTATGGTAGGTTTCGGCAGCTTCATTAAAGTTACTTTTCTCATTTACATAATTTCCTGCCCTGTCCCTCCTAGTAATAAAATCCTCATATCCAGGAATATCAAAATCCCCTTTAAAACTATTTTTTAAATCCTGTGCCTTAAATTCATCTAATATGGAAAATCCTTTTTGGAGCTCTGGCAAATAACTTCCGTATGGCTTAATAATCCATTGTAAGCAAAAAGAATGAATAGTGCCTGTCCACAATTTAGAAACATCTATACCCAGGTCATGTACTCTTTTTTCAATTTCATCAGCTGCACGGTTAGTAAATGTTAATGCTATGATTCTATCTGTTCTCTTTTTTAACTTTTCAAGCTCTTTAGCAATTTTTAGTGTTAAAACTCTTGTTTTACCACTACCTGGACAGGCTATTACAAGTGCATTTTCTTCTTCATCGATTGCAGCTTTTTGAAATGGATTTAAATCAATGTGCATACTCTCTTAATTCAACTCCTAATAAATTTATCAGCTTTATTAAATCGTCATCATCTTTAGCCTCTTTAATTATTTCAACTAAATCCTCTAACGACATATTTTCCAAAGATATTTCCCCATCATCACTTAAGTGTAATTCTTGATTTTTAACTCTATAACTTGCCATTGCTATTAAATGATCTCTCGTAAGATTGGGCGAAGAAAATGCAATAGCTTTTAATATATACTCTGGTATAAAAGTAAACACATCAATGCTTTCGGACAATAGAAGTGCAAACCATCCCTTTCCTACTTTATTAGCTAATCTAATTGCTTCTTTTCCAACTACTATTTTATTACCTGAATCTAATTTCTTGGTAGCCTCATCGATATCGTGTTGTCTCGTATAAATAGCAGGAAGAATTTCTTTTATTTCATGCTTATTAAAGTTTAGTGCAAAATCAATTTCAAACGTATGCGATGCATAAAAAACTTCGACCCATGGATTATTAGAATAGATAGCATTCAAAACTTCTGCTCTTTCTTGACCAGCAGTTTGTGAATCACGCATTTTCTTTTGTTCCTTATTATCATCATTAGGATTTTCAGGAAGGACATCTATTGCTTCATCAAAGTCTGTAATAATAGCACACCTTCTATGAATCCTTTGATCATCAAACAAGCTTGCAATATGGTTAAATACTGTACTACTCATATTTATTACACTTACACCTATTTCATCGAGGCTAAGACCAAACACAGCTTTAAACATAGCTGGTATTAATATAAGTTCAGCATCTCCCTCAACTAATATGACTCCTTTAGCAAATAATAATGTTGACCTTGTTGCATCTAAATATCTTTCTATTCTTTTACAAGTGTCACCATCTAATCCCTTACTCGGTTGACAGACTTTTGAAAATCCAGGTTCTTTAATTAAAATATTTACTGAATCAATCTTACTTGCTGAAGAAATATGAGTAGAATGAGTAGTTATAATAACCTGAGTGTTCTCAAAATGATATTTATCAAATAAAGTTTTTTGAACGTGTGTATGAATATGCGCCTCAGGCTCCTCAATCAATAAGAAGTGAGCTGCTTTTTCTTCTTGATCTTGATAAAGCTCATATTCTAAAAGTTTTAAGGTAATATAAATTAAGTTTGCGCCCCCTAAGCTTACGTCATCTAATTTCCCTTGATTGCTATTTACATCGTCTCCAACCCATAAAGTTAATGAGTGAAGCAAAGTTTCCATTTCCTCAGGTAATTCAGACTTGATATTTACATTAGGTGAATATGTATAACCTAAAGTTTTATTTAAAGAAGCTTTAATTTTTTTCGTTAATATATCTATTTCATTTAATTCACTTATATTTTCATTCAACGCTTTTATTTGTTCCTTAATTGCATCAGCTTCTTCAATTTCAATATCCTTTGCTGTACCACGTAAGAGTTGTAATAAAGGACTACTTTTCCTTTGTTTTAATTCAGATATTACATTTCTTAAAGCTTTTACAAAAGTACATGAAACCTCTTTTTTTATCAGCGTAATATGTGGTGAAATATTTCCTAAAATATTAGCATTATCGTCTTCTGGATCTGGGAAAATTCCTTCCTCAAAATCTCCAACTAGCTCTTTATACATTTGTTCATCATTAAAATCTGCATTTACTCTGCAGGTAAAAACTGTTTCATAATCATTCACAGTTATATCTTTTAATATTTCATCCAGATCTTCAATATGTCTTGATTGTTGTGTAAATTCAAATAAACGTTTTCTCACAGATTTATTTGGGCGATAATAGAGTGCATAAGTACCTATTGATTCATCAGTAGTTACGTCCTCAGAATGATGTGCTAAAAAACTGGCAGCTTCGCTCGAATCTAAATCTTTAAAAGTAAGTTTTAATACGATCCAATGACCTTTCCAATCAATAATATTTTGATTAAAATCTGATTCTAAAAATTTTGAAGCATTAATCGGCAATGTATCATCTAAAAGTAATCTTATTGCATATAGGGCATTAGATTTTCCAGAACTATTCTCTCCGATTAAAGTATTTACCCCTGGTTCAAATTTGAAATTAGCATTTTTAAAATTCCTAAAGTTTGTGATCTCTAAATCAGAAATATACATTTTCTCTTCTCCCTGTCATTTCGACTTCATAACTAATTTATTTTTGCGTCTCACTCATTTGACATACCCATAATAAATCGATTACAAAAAGGAACACTAAGAGCTTTTTCATTCTAAAAGCCTTTTCAATGAATTATTGTTGTTGTTCTATCTCTAAAAAGAATTTCACAAAATCTTTTCCAAAATTCGATAACTCAAAACTGTCTTTTGACAACATTTTAGGTTGCTTTAATTTAGGCAAAGATTTATTTTTTAATAATTTATCTAAATAGATATGAATATCTTTTATCGCCTTGAATAATGATTCTAAATCTTCTGTTACTTTATTATCTGTTTTAGTCGTAAAAATCCCTAATCGTAAAAGGTTATGCCTAACTGAATTATATTGTTGATAAGTAATACCATGGTTCTCCATTATATCTTGATAGGTTTCTTTTTTATCTAATATATAAAAAGAGTGAAAATACAATCTTAGTACAGAAATATCGACAATTCTTAATTCTTTTAATACATCATAATAGGTAAGAACAAAGTCTTCTGTAGTTGATTCATGCTCAGTCAACCTCACAAAACCATTAACTATATATTTAATTTTTTCTTCTTGCTGTTCATCAATTACGTAATCCATTATATATTCGAATAACTTATCTATTTTTTGCTTTTGATCATCTGTTTTCTTTTCCAAATTTAATCTTATTTCATCAATTCTTAAAGCTAATTCTTCAGCAAAATGCTTAGTGTTTTTTTCAAACCTAACACGCTTATAGCTGGAAACAGCGCCGGATAACCCTGGTATTAGGGAGGCCCCAGTATCAATAATCATTTCTCCAAGGAGACCAGTAATGGATTCTTTAGCTACATCTGCTAAAGTTTCACTTCCAACATCCAAAACAGAAGTTAAAAAAATATCTTTTGCTGTGCCGGTAATATCTTTCATGTTATCTTGCTTCATAAGAATCATCCTTTACAAAAAGAGTAAATTCATTAATAATCTCAATATTATTTTTATCCCCTCTTATTTATTTCGTAACACTTGTATTATATAATACCTAGGTCTATAGTTGTTTTTTTTAGATTAATTGTTTATAAAATACATATTTGTGACTATATAGCTTTTTAAATTTAATGAATATATTTTAAAGGGGAATTCAGTAACATGGCCAAACGTAAGAAAAAAGAAGATAATACGCTATTACTTGTGCTTTTAGGGGTAATTATTTTATTAGGTATTTTGACTCTATCAAAACTCCTCTTATTTTTATTACTTATAACAATAGGGATTGCGTTCTTTTTATTTTATAAAAAAGTGAAAGAATCGAAGATAATAAAACGTTCTAATATTAAGGAAATTGATGTAATGAATGGAATACAATTCGAAAATTATTTAGGGGTTCTTTTTAAATCCCTGGGATATAAAGCGCAGGTTACGCGAACTTCACATGATTATGGAGCTGATTTAATTATTGTGAAAGATAATAAAAAAATTGTTGTACAAGCAAAGAGATATAGCAAAAAAGTAGGAATTAGTTCTGTTCAACAGATTGTCGGGGCAAAGAATTATTATAAAGCTGATGAGGTTTGGGTCATAACTAATAATTATTTTACACAACCTGCAATAAATTTAGCATATGCAAATAACGTGATTTTAATAGATCGTGATAGTCTTATACAACTAAGCGCTCAAGTTAATTAGAAATTTTAAAAAACGGAAGTTATTATAGTGATTACACTCAATATGTTGTCATTATATAGGAATATAAAAAAGGCACTAATATTAGGTGCTTTTTTTATACTTCTTTCGTTCTTCTCTTCCCATTAATCTACTAAAAGTGTTCGTAAAAGTTGATTTATTCCAACGGACGTTCGTAATTATTTTTTAAACGTAAATGAACGATAAAAACAATAGATTTCTTGTATAAAATAAAAGTCCGTAAAGGTATACTTTTACGGATATACTTCATTCATAGAAGTAAATGAAAAGATCCTACATCATTTTGATGAAGGATCTGCTTGGAGTGTCATGTTGGTCATCTTCGTCTAGATTATTTAAGGAACCTATATGTTAACTACCTGTGTATATGGAAATTTACTTACTTCCCATTATCCCAAAGAAAGAATGTTAAATCTGCTTCACACACAATATTATTATCTACTTTAGCAATGCCATGAGCTTTTGCAACAGCTCCTCGGACTCGTGTCATTTCTACCTCTAAGTATAATTGATCCCCTGGACGAACTTGTTTCTTAAAGCGACAATTTTCAATACCAGTTAAAAGGCCTATCTTTTCACGATTTTCTTCTTTTTGTAGCATTATACTTCCACTTAATTGAGCCAAAGCTTCAACAATTAATACACCTGGCATAACCGAATAGCCAGGAAAATGTCCACTGAAGAATTCCTCATTAGCTGTAACGTTCTTAAGCCCAATTGCATTTTTTCCTTCTTTTAATTTAATAATTTTATCTACCAGTAAAAAAGGATAACGATGGGGTATAATTCTTTGAATTTCTTGAATATCTAGCACAATTTTTCTCCTTTTAAATATTACCTTTTAATTCTTCAAACACTTTTGAGATCACTTCGTTTGTTGCTTCTGTAACAGCTTCTTTATCTTTAGTCATTTTAGGCACATGAATAGTATCTCCAAAAATGATAAATCTTTTTTTTCTTCCTAATAAGTCTCTTATGGTATGAGGTCCTATATATACTGCTGGTATAATAGGAACACTTGCCCTTGAAGCAATATGAATAGCTCCATTTTTTAAAGCTTTCTCTTCTGAGTTTCTTGTTCCACTTGGAAAGATCCCAACTACTTGTTTCTTTTTTAGCAATTGCAAAGGTATTTTTAAGACACTGGGTCCAGGATTACCTCGATCTACAGGAAATGCATTTAATTTTTTTAAAAGCTTTTTGATGAAAACCTTATTAAATAACTCTTTCTTAGCCATAAAGTGAATAGGAGTCGGATATAACGCTATTCCTAAACACACGACATCAATCCAGCTTTTATGCGTACAAACAACAATAAATGGTTCATTTTGAGGAAGTTTATCCTTGTTTACTACGTTCATATGTCCATTCATTGAAGATAGTAGAAGTTGTAGAATTCTTGTTGCAAAGATATACATTGATTATTTACTCCTTACCTAAATCCCATTTAATAATATGACCTGCGTGGGTAAGGCCTCCTCCAAATCCGTAGAGTAAGAGAACGTCTCCATCTTTTAATTTCCCTTTGTTTATCCCTATTTGTAGTGCTAGAGGAATGGAAACGGAAGAAGTGTTTCCCATATACTCAACACTAGTTAATGTCTTCTCAACTGGAAACTCTGATCTTTCACATATAGACTCAATCATTCGTAAATTGGCACTGTGTGGAACGAACCAATTTACTTCATTCTTTTGTAGATTTGCTTGTTCTAGCAATTCAGATATACCTAAAGGAATTGTTCTAGATGCCCACTTATATACTTCCCTTCCGTTTTGAACCATCTTGCCACTTGAACTCAAAGGTTGTCCATGCATAGTAGTAGATAAATTTGTACGGTATACATGTTTACCTCCCTTTCCATTTGTACCAATATGCGTAGCAATAAAACTTGGGCGCTCTGCATCACTTTCCACCAAAACAGCTGCAGCTCCATCCCCAAATAGAACACAGGTAGTGCGATCTGTATAATCTGTAACCTTCGATAAGGTTTCTGCAGTTACGACTAAGACTTTATGATGAAGTCCAGATGTAATAAAGGCGTTTGCCATGTGTAATCCATATGTAAAGCCAGCACAGGTAGCGTTAAAGTCTAGAGCCCCAGTTGTAGGGATATCAAAGTAATCCTGTATCTGGGCTGCTACGCTTGGAAATGCATAGTCCGGTGTTGTAGTTGAGACAACGATACATCCTACATCCTTTAACTCTTTCTGATATTGCTCCACTAAGTTTTCAATTGCTTTAATAGCTAGGTCAGAAGAATACTCGTTTTCATCGGCAATTCTTCTTTCCCTCATGCCAGTTCGTTTCACGATCCATTCATCGTTCGTATCCACAATTCTTTCTAAATCGTCATTCGTAAGTCTTTTTTCTGGTACGTATGTACCTATTGCTGTAATACGTGCAGTTGATTTCATCGAATTCACCTTTCTTTAACACCAAGATATATAAATTGATATTAGTACTAGGTACTAATAAAGTCAATAATTTCATATGAAAAAAATGTAAATAAGCTTTAAAGTTTCTTAGAAGACACATATGTATTGCTATTTAGACTGCGGTTTATTTAATATTTATTTATGTAATAAAATAGAATTATAAAAAGGGGCAAAAGTAATGTTAGGAAAAAATATACTTATTACCAGTGGTGGATGTATAGAAAAGTGGGATGAGGTTAGGGGACACACTAATTTAGCTAAAGGGAAAATAGGGAAAATGATTGCAGAGGAAGCATTAGCAGAAGGAGCAACAGTTACATATTTACACGGCTATTTTGCGGAAAGGCCCTGTGATAAGGATTCAGAGAGTTTAAAGTTAGAAAGTTTTGAAGGAATAGTAGATCTTCAAGACAAAATGAAAGCCATTATCTTAAGTGAAAAGATAGATGCTGTTATCATGACAGCTGCAGGGTCGGATTGGATAGTAGACAAGATGTTGGACAAAGAGGGGAACCTTATTCCTCAGAATGGAAAAATATCTAGCGACAATCCTCCGGTTATTCACTTTAAGAAAGCACCTAAAGTTTTAAAGCAAATCAAAGAATGGAACCCTCATCTGATGCTAGTAGGTTTTAAGTTAGAAAGTAACGTAGATAAAGAAACCCTAATAGAGAGAGCTAAAATAAGAATGGGTACTTCTAAGGCTAGTTTAATGGTGGCAAATACCTCTGATTCCTTACATGTTAATTCAGCTACACATTATATAATTAATCAAGATAATGACATATACCAGTGTGCTAATAAAAAAGAAACAGCAAATATGATTATACAAGCCCTTAATCAGTTATTTTTACAGGAAACAACAGCTGTTTCAAGATAGGTTTCTTAAAAAGCTAGCACTTGCTAGCTTTTTTACTTTCTAGGAGGCACATTACGTGAACTAACTTTGTATAGAATATACAGCATATCCTCCTCTATTTGTTAAAATCAGAGGAAAGGAGATGAGAAACCATATGATTATATCTGCAATGGTTGCTGTAGGAAAAGGAAATGTAATTGGAAAGGATAACGATATTCCTTGGAGGCTCCCAAATGACTGGAAGTATCTAAGGAAAGTTACTATGGGGCATTCAATTATTTTAGGTAGGAAAAATTATGAATCTATTGGAAAACCTTTAGATGGACGAAAAAATATCATAATGACTACAAATAAAAATTATAGGGCTCAAGATTGTCATATAGCTTATTTAATTGAACATGCTCTTTCTATGTGTGAAGGAGAAGAAGTATTTATCCTTGGGGGAGAAGAAATTTATCGTCAGTTCTTACCCTATACCCATAAATTATACATAACTAGGATTAATCATTATTTTAAGGGTGATCGTTTTTTTCCAGAAGTTGATCTTGCCCTCTGGAAAGAGTTATCAGTTGAGAAAGGTACTCAAGATGAAAACAATCATTATGAACATTACTTTCATGTGTATGAAAAGGTAAACTAACTAAATTAAAAAATATATCTATAAAACCACATTACGTTAATTGACTTTGTATATCATAGCCATTAATAGTTTACAAATTATACAAAACGAATAATACTTATATTGGAAGTTGTATAAGACACAAAAGGGGATTTTGTTTATGAACAAAGTAATGGATTATTACTCAACATTTGATGAGTGGGGGCGTCTAGATAGAGAACCATTAGAGTTTCAAATTAACTGGCATTATATGCAAAAGTACTTACCAGAAAACGGAAGGGTGTTAGATAATGGAGCTGGTCCTGGTAAATATGCCATGAAACTAGCAGAGAAAGGATTTCAGGTAACGCTAACTGACCTTACGCCCAGATTAGTAAATATAGCTGAGGATAAAGCAAAAGAACTTGAGCTTTTTAATCAATTTAATGGATTTCATATTATGGATGCAAAGGATTTAAATTTATTAAAAGATGAAGAATTCGATGCTTCCTTGATGATGGGGCCAATGTATCACCTACAGAATGAACAAGATCGTGACGCAGCTGTTAAAGAATTGTACCGCGTGACAAAAAATGAGGGAGTTGTATTTATTGCCTTTATGTCCCGAATTAGGCACACTATCTCTTCATTGTTACATCCAGAAGCGTGGAAACCCAATAATACAATTGACAATATCGAAGAGTTTATTGCTACTGGCAGCTTTAATCATGAAGATAAAGGAAGATTTACAGGAGCTTATTACTTTGATCTACAAGAAATTAATCCCTTTATGGAATCTAATGGATTTGAAACCTTAAGCCTAATTGGATCATCTAGTATTGGTTCTCTTTTATCTAAAGAACAATGGGATTATTGGACAGACAAGGGACAAGTTGAGTTTGATCGATTAATTGAATTATTAAAGAAAACAGCAACCGACCCTTATACTTTAGGCATTTCGTCACATTTGCTTTATATTGGTAAGAAAAAAGGATAACTAAATGGTTATCTTTTTTCACGACTGGTCTTTAGATATATCTAATTGCATTAAGTAAATAATAAAGTACTTTACGTATTATTAAAGTTTCACTATTTACACTTAGGGGAGACAAATACAAGAAAAGCCCTCAAAATTAATTGAGGGCTTTTCTTACATGTGTGGTTGATCATAGCTGCTTTTAATAGTTGATAAAAGTGAAATATATACATGTACATATCTAAAATATAGTATTAGGTTATAATTTGTCCAGTCAAAAGGTAGGCAAAATAAAAAGCTACCTCAGCAGTGGAAGCGAGGTAGCTCATAAACAGGGTTCACACGTATAAAGCGTATGATAAACGGATTCTAGTAAATTTTAGCACATTTTTGCTACAAATACTATATTTTCCCGTAAAAGCATATGTATAAAAGGAGCTCTTTTTATACATTCTCGTTTCTTTCAACTACCCAAAGAACGTAGTCATATCAACGATGTATAAAAAGATGCATACTCAAGCAAAAGAATCCTTAGCTGAACCCTACTGCCGCAAGGGTTCTTTTGCTCACTTGGTTCCTTGAAGAGTGATTATGTTAACTACCTTTGTATATGATATACATAGTGATTAAACTTAATATTATTGATAAAATGGAATTAATAGGAATTTGATATTTGATGTATTTAAAGAACTAAAAAATGAGGTGTATTGGTTGTTACTTAAGAAGAATTCAGTGTCTCTATTATCCCTTTTATTGCTACTACTAGTATTAAGTTCAAATTATTTGTTATATCATTCTCCTTTTGAAATTGATTCCTTATCTTCTAATTTCAATGGAGTAGTATTAGGTTCTATTTTGGATTTAAGTCTTGTGGTTCCCTTACTGTTTTTAGCGTGGCAGCGTAAGTTTAATTGGAAATATTTCATTGTGTTAATGGCAACAGGGCTTATTTCCGCACGGTTTATAATTCCAATTGAGTATTTATCTTCTTTTAAGTTAGTTATGTGGCTAGGTATTGGGGTAGAAGCTCTATTAATTTTATTTGAGATTTCAATATTGTTTACGTTAGCTAAAAATTTACCTAGCATAATTCAAAAGGTAAAGACAAGTTCCTTACCACTTTTATTTTCTTTTTCGTATGTTATAAACGAAAAGTTTTCTAAAAGACCTATTATACAAATCATTTGTTCAGAAATGATGATGTTTTATTATGCCTTTGGCACATGGAAGAAACAACCGAATCCTGAAGCTAATACTTTTACTATTTACAAACGCTCAAGCCTTATTACGTTTCAAATAATGATGATTCATGCTGTTGTAATTGAAACATTAGGTATTCATTGGTTATTACATAGTAAATCAGTTATCTTATCGCTTATTCTACTGATACTTAATATCTATTCAATTATTTTCTTTTTAGGCGATATTCAAGCATTAAGGTTTAACCCTTTACGCATAGAACATAACCGTATCTACCTTTCTCTTGGTTTAGCAAAACGCATGGAGATACAATTGAATGATATAGAAAAAGTAATAATAGACACTGAGATATTAGAGCAAAAAATCTCAAAAACAACAATTGAGTTTATTGCACGCGACTTTGAAAAAGTTCATCCTGATATCATTTTAAAGTTAAAATCTCCAGTGGAAGCAACCCTATTTATGGGTATAAAAAGGAAATATGAACAAGTTGCAATCCGTATAGATAATCCTCAGGAGTTCAAAAAAATATTAAAACAGCATTTAGAAGAAAGGAATTAAAGGGTCTTATAAATAAGACCCTTTTTTAAAATTATTGCTAATATGCTAGCTTTTTTAAATACCTATATACTAAAGAACGCAAAAATAATCAAAAAATAGCAAGAAATATATAGTAAATTAATGGTAACACCTTAAACAAAGGAGAGAACAGTGTATAAAAACTATGTAGAACTTGTACAAAAAGCGATTGATTATATTGAAGAGAATTTAAGCGAACCGTTAGAAGTCATAGGTATTTCTAAGTATATAGGCTATTCTCCTTTTCATTTCGATCGAATTTTTCAATCAATTACGGGTATGAGCATTGCTAATTATATAAAAGTAAGAAGGATGGCACATGCGGCAAGTGACTTAGTTAACACAAATCAACGAATATTAGATATTGCATTTCATTACCATTTTTCATCTCAAGAGGCATTTACGAGATCTTTTCAAAAGCTTTATCAAATGCCCCCTGCTAAATATCGCAAATATGCCAAAAAGGTAATTTTATTCGAGGAGGAAGTAGTTATGGAACATTCATTATTACCAAAAGGTTGGATGCCATCTGGTACTGATCCACAAGACTATGAGATGGGTGTTGATTACAAAACTATTCATCAAGGTAAAGCATCTGGATATATTATGTCTAAAAAGGAAGATGCAAGAGGTTTTGCAACGATGATGCAAGTTTTTAAAGCAACAATGTATAAAGGTGAGAGACTACGCTTATCAGGGTTTATTAAAACAGAAGACGTAGTAAATTGGGCTGGTTTGTGGATGCGTATCGATGGGGAAAATGAAGAAATTCTATCTTTTGATAATATGCAGGATCGTCCAATCAAAAATACAACAAACTGGAATCAATACTCAATTGTATTAGATGTACCAGAGGAAAGTACCGTCATATCATTCGGGATATTATTACATGGCAACGGAAAGGTTTGGATTGATGGTATCGCCTTTGAGACTGTTGATTGTTCAATTCCAACTACAAATGAAGAATATCATCAAAAACTTCCAGATGAACCGTTGAATTTAAATTTTGAGTTATAGGGAACAAAAGCGATAACAAATAAAGACACTTATATTAAGTGTCTTTATTTTGCAACCTAGAAAATCCATTACCTTTGCTAGCTGCTCATCACTGAATGTTGAAATTTTGAAGTTGCGATGCTCTAAAAAAACAAATTAGGAAATTATTCAATGTGGTTTTTTAGGGTTTGTTTTTGACTAACAAATTATCATTATTTATTTCTAATTTAAAGCTCTGTAAGGAGATTCATTAGTAAAAAAGATTATTTATCAAATCTACGTTTTCCATATGTATAGAAAGTTATCAAAGTCATTAGAACTACCCAGATAATAAGTATTAAGAAATGACTAATCAAATCATTAAATCCACCCTTTGTATTTAATTCTGATAATATGGCATCAAATTGTTCATTAGGTAAAAAACTAATAATTTTCAACAATATTTTATTATCAACAGCGCTTTTTAATAAAGAACCAACTCCAAATATCATCAATACGGGCATACCTATGATTGTAGTTTCCATTACAGTTTTTGAAAGTAAACCTAATAAAGTTCCAAGAGTAATATAAATAATCAAACAAAGAAAGATATTTAACGAAAATAAGAGTATAGAAGGAGTCTCAAATCCACTAAGAAAGATGGATGCAATGATTACAGCAATAGTGACAATTGCTGATAAAGCACTTTTTCCAATTAAAATTTCTAGTGTACTAGCTGGTGACAACAAAAGACCTCTTAAAGTATTCTTTTCTTTTTCCTCTGCCACCATTGCAGCCTGAACAAAACAACCAGAAATTACAAGTGCAAAATTTATTGAAAATATAGCGAGAGGTCCTTCAGCTCCAAGCTTTCTTAACATCACTGCAAATATTAATGGTAGAGCTAAAGTAACAAGAATGTATGAGTTTTTTAAAAGATCTTTCCAATCTTTAATTAATATTGCATTTACCCGTTTCAAAGAAAAAGTCATTATAGTTCACTCCCTGTTAATTGTACAAAAATATCTCCTAAAGTTGGCTCGTTTGAATGTATAGAAATTAGTTCATCATTAGTTATATAATTATAAATTTGTTTTCCACCTTCTTCATCATTTTTTACTGTCAGGGTTTTCCCATCCTTTAAGGTAAGAGAAATAGATCCTTTACTAAACTTTAAACGTAAATTTCGAGGGCTGTCTAATAATTTTATTTTTCCTTGATCAAGGAATGCTACTCTATCACACAGTTCCTCAGCTTCAGACATGTCATGAGTAGTTAAAAAGATAGTAGTTCCTTCTCTATTCAACCTTTTCAGACCCTCGTAGATATGTTTAGTATTCACTGGATCAAGTGCAGAGGTTGGTTCATCTAAAAATAATATTTCCGGTTTATGAAGTAAGGCTCGAGCTAGTACAACACGTTGTTTCATTCCTTTGGAAAGCTTTAGTACGACTGTTTTTTTGTCTTTAAGGAGGTTTACATCTTTTAATACTTCATCAATGCGTTTGCTACTTACGCCATATAATTTGCAGTATAAGAGAAGATTATCGTAAACAGAAAGCCGATCATAAAGAGTACTATTATCTGTCAAGATTCCAACCCTTTTTAAATAATAATAATTTTTTTGTTTTTCCAAAGGTTGATTAAAAATATTAATTTCACCTTTAGTATGTAGTAATTGCGAAGTTAGTATTTTTATAGTTGTAGTTTTCCCAGAACCACTTGGTCCTAGAAAGCCAAATGTTTCGCCCTTTCTAACTTCAAAATTAATGTCTTTTAGGACGACTTTATTACTAAATGCTTTAGTTAGATTTCTAACTTCTATTATATTTTCCATCTCCACATCCCCTTAACTCAAATTTTAATTGAATAACTTTACAAAATTTAGTCTAACTATTAATAAGAATATTCACATTAAAATCAGCTTAAAGAGAGTATATTTAACGATAAAATGATCTATTTTAAGGATGAATGACCTACATTTTCCTGTTGAAGAATTAAATAAAGACATAAAAAGTGTTCTATTTGTGAATTAAAGTCCAATAATTTCTTTTAATTCACCTAATTTACCTTTGGATAAAGGTATTGAACTTTTCTCATGATCATCAAGGATTAGACTGTAACTGTTTCGGGTCCATGTGATCACTTCTCTAACTTTTTGTAAATTTACAATATAAGAACGATGGCATCGAAAAAATCCAAATGCCTCCAATCGATTGAATAATTCATTTAAAGTATATGAGCACGGAAAAACTTCTCCATTAACATGTAAGTTTGCAACGCCTTCGTTACTCTCGATAAATTCGATTTCAGTTGGATTAAATAAAATAATTTTTTCATTTACTTTGGCAGGGATCTTCTCAAATCGCACTTGCATAGTTAAAGACAGTGGTTCTTTTTTTTCAGAATTACTTGATGACAAAGATGCATTATTTTTAAATGTTGCTTTTTCAGTATTTGATTCTTTTAGAAAGCTATTTATTATTGATTCTTTATTTTCATCTATCACTTCAATTTTTTTAAAACCATTTTTATCTAAGCTATATACATTGTCAGCCAAGGTAATAGCATTTTCAAAATAACTAGTGATTATTAAAACAGCCTTTTGTTGCTTTCCTAATTCTGTAATTATTTTTTGAATAATTATTTTACTTTCTATATCAACATTTTGATTAGGTTCTTCAAATATAATAAGATCAGGTTGAGGTAAAATAACTCTAGCAACCTGTAGGCGTTTTTTCTCAGAAAAAGTAAGGTTATTTATTTTAATCTTTTTCCTCTCTAGTAGCCCGACTTCTTTAAGTAAAGAATCAATATCTGCTTCTACTTGGTAAAGCTGTTTAAAAAAAGCGAGGTATTGTTTTGAATTAAGACGTTCATAAAATAATTCATCTAAAAAAGCTACCCCGACATTCCTACAGAGTTTTTTAAAATTAGTATTTAAAGAAATATTATTAAGCAGTATTTCGCCAGTTGATACTGGTAAATTTCCTGTTATCATGTTTATAAGTTGATTACCAAGTTCATGGTTACACCTAATTGCAACAATTTCTCCCTTATCAATTTCTAAATTCACACAAGAAAATAAAATATTATTTCCAATACTTTTTTCCAAATCCCTTATACTTAATAACCCCATTTAAAATACTCCTAACTTAGAATATACCTATTTTAAAACTCTTATATAGACAATTAAACTAGCACTGTTCAAGTGATATTTATCCTGTTCGCAAAATGAATCTTTGAATGAGTGTTAAAAATGCTTTCCAATAATCACTATATGATACCTTTTTAATATAATTTTAGTTATGGTTTAGGATTTATTCCAATATTCTACGTGATATCTAAAACCGGAAATGTTAAACGAAGAATCTTACTACAATTCAATATCTATTCTTTTGCCTTCATTTAAAATTATTACTTTTATATCCTCAAATAACTGACGTTCAACACTCCAAAAGCCTAAAGTGCCTTTTTCTGCAGTTGCCAGTTCTTTTTCTGCTTTTTGTACATATTTCAAAACTATTTCATGTTTCTCTTCTAAATATTTAATAATAGCAAGCGACCTGTAATAAGAATACAAATCGAATTTAGATACAGCTTGAAAATGAGTTGTCATATTTTCTAAGTCACATTGCTCTTCTTTGTCTAAGAATTCACATGCTATGTATGAGCTATGTAAAAAACCCAGTGCAATATTATTAGAAATAGACTCCTTATTAATAGGTTTTAAAATGCTACGTGCTTTTTCAAATTTTCCTTTATCTGCAAAGTAGTAAAATAATAGCGTAACTTCACTAATTTTTTTATTTATATCCTCAATAACCTTATTTTTTTCACAGCATACATTGATTATTTCAGGTTGCCAATCTCTAGGTCGTTTATCACTGAGAAGTTCTTTCGCTATTAGTACATTAAATAAGTGTTGTTTTGCTTTATTATTATTTTTTAAAAGAATTAAAAACATTGCACCATCGGTCATATAGGATTTTGTTTTAATGGGAATAATAGTAGCTATCAGTATTAAAAAGTGCAAAACATAAAAGTTCAAGAGATAATTAGATCCTATCATTTTGTATAAACTGAAAAATAATAAAAAGTTAAATAAACTAATTAGAGGTCCACCAATAGTCATAATAGCCCATTTTTTAGAAAGACTCTGATTTTCAAAAGAATATGGTGAAAATAATACTATTCCACCGAAATATAACCATGATTTATTTTCAGAGATTTTAAGCTTATTATTTACTGAGCGAACCGTAATTGGCCCTACGACTAAAAATTGAAATTTTAGTTTCGCTATTAGTCCAAATAAGACGTGACCTACTTCATGTGTCGTCACAGCAATGAACCAAATTAGAACCAGAGTCCATACTTCTATGACAATTGATTTCACTCCGTCCCCTAACAAACCACTAAAAAATGATAAAACGGCTAAAAGTAAAATAATGATAGTTGGTTTTTTAAAAAAAAGCATAATAGCCCTCCTAGAATTAAATATTTGTTGATTAGACTATAGAAACATAAACTTTAAAGTTATTTATTTCCTTTCCTAAGATATCATATATGTAAAATAAAATTAACCTATAGTAAAAAAAATTTTACATTTTGTAAAAAAAATTATATACTGTATATAGTTATTAATTGGAGGGGTGTTTTATGTTAACCGTAATAGCTAAAATTGGTACTGCTGTTTTATTATTATCTATTTTTTATTGGGCCTATTATGTAGATAAAAACAAAAAGGACGAGCGAAGTGAAAAAATTATAGGTAAATCTTCCAAGTATTCATTCTCATTCACTTATATTTTGTTAGGTTTTTTTTCAATCTTTTATTTAAACGGGTATATTGATCCTAAGAATGTGTTTAACTTCCTTGTAATTATCATAGCGTTAATGTCACTTGTTAACTCGTTATTCATATTCATTTTAAATAAAAAAATGGGGTAAACTAAAAGCATCATGAGGTGAAAAAATGCTCAATAATAAGATAAAAATGTATAGAGCTGCTAAGGATATTTCTCAAGATGAATTAGCCAAATTAGTAGGTGTTACAAGACAAACAATATCTGCAGTTGAGAAAAATAAGTATAGCCCTTCATTAGAACTTGCCTTTAAGATTTGCAAAGTTTTAGAAAAAAGTATTGACGAAGTATTTGAACATTATTAAGCGAAAGTATTTGTTCAAATTATTTCTTTCAAATAATTATTTAAATGTTTAAGTTTAAAATAAAATTAATATATATATTTTTGTTCATATTCAGAATAAAAAAGCTGCAAAATCTTTAAATTGATTTTGCAGCTTTTTTTACAAAAAAACAGATTAGTTCCTTAATTTCGAAGGAAATCATAGAAATTTAACTAAACAATCCAAAATTTCTATAATAATACAATTCGAATAAAAATTCAAAAGTAATTTTTTTTTGAGTTTTTTTATAAAAAACAAATATATACTTTATTTGACAATTAACGATGTTGGTTGTTATGATAGTGTTTTTTTGAAAAAAAGAAATGAAATAAAATTCCATTAAATAGTGAATTCGGTTCTTTTTTAGAGAGGGTTAAAAGGTATATTATAATCCCAATATTTACATAATTATGTGTTTTTTTACATTTATACAGTAAAATAATACCTATAATGTATATTTTTTGTGAATTTTTTTCTCTTTCCATCTCTTTATTTTTTTTCCTATATTTGGGTTGAAAAAAGTAATTTTTATAAATATAATGGGTCCTGTAGGTGCTCAGGTACCAACAAATTACAATTATTTCTAAAAAAATGGAAAGAAGGGTTGAGAGTATGAGTAATTTAAAAGAAAACGTAGTAGGTCTAAGCATGAAGAAACTTAACAAATCCGAAATGGAAAACATTTATGGTGCTTCTGGGGTGGATACTAGGACTCATCCAACAGTAATCGTAGTTTCTAGAATCAGCAGTGCAAAATGTGCATCTACTATCTCTGCTATTAGTGGTTTGGTATCTTACAATAAAGATTGCCTAGGGTAAGGAGTGTTTATAATGTCTAAAACTACTGAACATACGGTAGGTCTAAGCATGAAAAAACTTAATAAATCCGAAATGGAAAATATTTATGGTGCTTCTGGGGTGACCCCACGCACTACTCCTGCAACTACACTTTTAGCAAGTTTTGTAGCTTCTTACATAGCATCGGCTGAATTCAGATGTGGTAAGGATAATAAATAGTAAAACAAAAGATTGAGATAATTTTAGAATTATCTCAATCTTTTTATAGAGAAATTTTTAATGAGGTGCTTTTATGAAAAATATATTACTCTACTCAGGATCGAGAAACCCTCTATCACGTACGAATCAAATTATAAATGAATTAAAAATACATATAAATCAATTTTATCCAGACTTTAAACTAGAACTTTTTGACCCCATAAGTAAGCCATTACTTCATTCTACAGGATGTAAAAACTGTTTTAATAATGGCTTTTGCCCCTCAGATGCTCTAGAAAATGACTATGGTGAAGAATTAAAGAGATACCTAGAAAAGGCTGATTTGATAATCTTTGCTACTCCAGTTTATTCCCATAACGTATCATCTGATGCGAAAATTTTTATTGATCGATTATCTTATTGGGGTCATATATTGAAACTGGTGTGTAAACCTGTAATTACTATAGTAACTGCAGAAAGTAATGGTGGAGATTTAGTTGAGGACTACTTATATAAAGTGTTTTCTTTCATGGGAGCTACAATTGTTAATTCTGAAGTATTCTTAAATCAAGATCCAGAAGAACATATATTATCTGTTAATAGTTTAAAAGAAAGCATTAAATTATTAAATGATAGTGATTTTAAAGTTGAAATAAATGAAAAGCATGAAGCAACTTTTCAAACTTTAAAATCTATTATTAGAGCTTACCCTGAAGATAATTTTGAGTACCGATACTGGTTAGAAAATGGTTTATTTGATAGTGAGACTTTAAATGATTATATAAATAAAACAACTGTCTATTAGAAGGGAATTACATTATGTTAACAAATGTACATAACTCACTGAATATAAGGGAACGTTATAATCTAATTAAGGAGTGGGAGGGGACACACCAACCTCACCATAAGGCTTTAACAAATTGGCGTTCTGAAATGAGTATTTTATCTGATGAAGACTTTAATGAAATGTTGAAGCTTAATCATTACGACAAAAATATTTTTTCATTAGCTGTAGAAAAAAATCCTGATGAAGAACTTATAAATTTGTACAAGCATAAAGTTCTAAATAGCCTATGGTATCAACAATTTAGTGAAATTATAGAGAATCTTGATGAAGGTCGGATTTTGAACAAGGAAAATGCTGGTCTGCTATTTATACTGAGGCCATTTATCGATTTTGTGTATAAAGAAACTACTGAGTTATCATCTCATGAAAACTATTACAGTAATTTTTCAGAAAACACTATTAAAGAAATGGTGGAACAATTCGCTGTTTCAATTTTAGAAATTGCACAAAAATCAATAATTTTAGAGTTAAACTTAGATAGAGATAATAATAAACTAATTGGAGAAACCTCTGAAGATAGATTTTTGTCTTTTATTAGCCAATATAAATCAAAGAAAAAATTAATTAGCTTTTATGACAAATATATTGTATTAACTAGAATTTTAACTACGATAACATTCAATTTTCTTGAAAATATAAAGAATTTATTTTTAAGAATAAGAAAGCATGAAAGCCAAATATTAGAGAAATTTAATATAGAACCACCTCTTTTATTAACAAAAATGAAGATAGGACAAGGCGATACACATAATAAAGGAAATACCGTTATAGAGCTAACATTTAATGATGTACATAAAGTTGTATACAAACCAAAAAATATAGAATTAAGTACAACTTATAATAAGATTATTAGTTATTTTAACAATAACGAAAATATTTTAGAGATGAAAACTATTCAAGGCTTATATACTAAACACTATGCTTTTGAAGAATATATTTCATATGAAGGATGTACCGAAGAGAATCAATTTTCCAAATATTACCAAAGGTTTGGTCAGTTAATCGGCGTTCTATATTTGTTAAACGCTTCTGATATCCATATGGAAAACCTTATAGCGAATGGTGAGCATCCAATTGTAATAGATTTAGAGACTCTTTTTCAGCAACCTATAACTCATGCAATTGAAAATGACTCTATCTTTCAAGAATCATTTTTACGTATCTTTCAAAATGTGACTTCTACAATGTTATTACCTTACAATGCGCCAAGCGATCGAGAAGATATAGTAGGTATGGATTTAAGTGCACTAGATGGAAAAGGAATAAAAATTAACAAAAAGATATTACAACCTATCAATGTAGGAACAGATCAGATGAGATATGAGTATTTGGAATTTTCTACTACTGATTCTAATAATATTCCTTATCTAGAAAATTCAAATAAAAAAATTGGGTATAAGAATTTCGTTAATGAATTATTAAAAGGTTTTAGAAATATATGTGATATCGCACTTAACAATAAAGATGATTTAATCTCAATAATAAATTCTGCTGAAAATAAAATCGTGCGAGTTATTGTGAGAGACACTAGTCAGTATGGTAATATTTTACAGAATTCTAATCATCCTGATTTGCTAGAAGACATGCTTGATAGAGAAAAAGTATTTGAAAATATGTGGGGGCACCCATTTAAAGATAAAGAAATTATTAAATACGAAGTACAAGATATGCTTATTAATGATATTCCAATCTTTTTCAATCAGATTGGTACTCGCAATATTTTATCAAGTGACTTTAAACTAAAAAAACCGATTCAAAACTACAATGGTCAAGAATTGGTCTTAAATAAGATAAATAACCTGACAGTAGAAGAAATTCAGAAACAAATTTCTGTAATCAATATCTCTCTAGGCTTTTACCCTCAAAAAGAGCACATAGAAGATTCATCTAAGCTAATTACTAGCGATAGTTTAGTGAATATAGATTTAAAAGAAATGGCAAGCAATATAGCTGATAGTATGATTGAAAATGCTATTGTTAGTGACGATAAAATTATGTGGATTACCATTAATCCAGAATTAGAGGATAGCTGGGCTGTAGGTATGGTAAATGATGATTTTTATGATGGCTTATCAGGTATATATTTATTTTTTCAGACACTGTATAAAGAAACTAAAAATGAAAAATATCTAAGTTATGCCAACAAGGTTATAAATACAGTTAATCACAATATCTTGAAAAACGAATTAGGATTAACTAGTGGTCTTGTAGGCATTATACACGCAGCTTCAAAGATGAAAACCCAAAAATTACCGAGAGAATTGAAAAGCCTTTTAAAAACACAGCTCAACTATATAGATACTAATGATTTTAGTATTAATAATGTTGATTATTTAAATGGTCCTACTAGTTTAATAAATTCTTTGTTAAGTATTTATAAAAACACTAAAGACACTAGCTATTTGTCTTTAGCTATTAAGTTTGCTGAAAAATTTATAGTTATTCCGGATAAAGAGGAACTTAAAAACGACTTGAGTTTTGGACATGGTTCAATATCAACGGCTTTAGTATTCTTCAGGCTATGGAAATGTACAAATAATAGTCGTTACTATAAGTATGGGGAAATTTTTTATAAAGAATTTCATTCTAATTTCAAAAATCAATATGATCAAGAATCCTTAAGATTGAACTTTTCTTGGTGTAGAGGCATAGTAGGGATACTAATAGCAGAAATTGAAATTAGAAGTTTACTCTCTCTCTCCGATGAAAGTAAAGTTATTCAGAGCTTGGAACCATTATTATTCAATATGGATATGCTTAAAGACGATGGAATTTGCCATGGGAATATAGCCGTTACTGAATACTTTCTAAAGAAATATGAATATAACCAAAATGAAGAAGATGTGCAAATAGCTAGAAATATAGTCGCTAATGTAGTAAAACGGGCTAATAATAAAAATAAATTTATGTTAAGATCCACAGAAGGATTTGAATCTATTGGTTTATTTACAGGTTTAGCAGGAATTGGTTATCAATTACTGAGAGTACATAACGCTGATAGTATTAAATCGATTGTAGATTAGGTCAATATAAGAAGGATTAAATATGAGAAAAACTAAAAGTAAAGTTAAATTCATAGAACAAATGGAAAGTGTTGAATGTGGATTAGCATGTTTTGCTATGATTGCTGATTTTCATAAAATAAATATATCCCTAAACGAATTAAGAAATGAATACCCTGCTCCTAGAGAAGGGTTTTCTTTCTTAAATATCGAAGAAATCGCTAATGATTTCAACTTTGATGTTGCTGCTTATAAAGCTGATATAGGAGATTTAGATCAGATTATGCTCCCTTGCATAATCCAGTGGGGAAACAATCACTTTGTAGTTCTTGAACGAATAGAAAAAAGTTTTTACACTATTGTAGATCCTAACTCAGGAAAAGCGAAGTTAGAAAAGAAGGAATTCGAAAAAAAATACTCAGGATTCTCATTAGAATTTCACTTTAATGGCATTGATAAATCTACTTTACAACAAAAAAAATCTGAAAGGATAGTATGGAAATACTTTAATAAGTACAGAAATTTATTTTTTATACTGGTTTTCATTTCTATAATTATCCAAGGTTTGATGACACTAATCCCACTAAGTACTAAGTGGGTGACGGATAACTCTTTATCTGCTGGAGATGTAGATAAACTATCTAATTTTGGCTGGCTAATAGTAATATTTTCAGTTTCTTTTATTCTAATGTCTCTTTTAAGAGGGCTATGTATTGCTCTATTGCAAAAAAAGTTAGACTCATCCATTATGAATGATTTTATGCATAAATTATTCCATCTTCCATACTCATTTTTTGATAATAGAAGTAGTGGTGACTTGTTATTTAGAGCAAATTCAGCAGTATTCATTAGAGATATAATATCTACTACAATGATAACCATTTTTATAGACTTATTACTAATAATAACGTACACAGCCGTGATGATTAACTTTTCTTTAGATCTAAGTCTCTTATTATTATCATTAAGCATTTTATTAGCCATTATATTATTTGTAAATTCAAGTGTTATCAGAAAAATAACAAAAAAGAATATTCAAGATAAAGTGAACTCTCAATCAGTTTTAACTGAAAACATGTACAATATCGTGGATATAAAGAGTTTAGGTTTGGAGAAGAAAAGATTAGAACTTTGGTCGAAAAAGTACTCTAAAGAGCTAATGAGTTCACAAAAATTAAATGTTACTCAAGCGTGCCTACAAACAATTACGGGATTTTTTCAAGTTGTAGTACCGTTACTTGTATTATGGGTAGGAGGCCACAAATTTTTGCAAGGAGAAATTACTTTAGGAACTTTAATTGCTTTTAGTTCTATTGCAGGGTCCTATGTTACTCCTATAATTTCAATAAGTAATAATTATACTCAGTTAATTTCATTAGGAAGTTATTTTTCTAGAATCAAAGATGTATTACGGACACAAGACGAACAGGAAAAACAAGATGTTACTCCTTATAAAGTTAAAGGTGATATTACTTTTGATAATGTATCTTTTAAATACAATAAATTTAGTAAGTATACTCTGAAATCTTTAAATTTCACTATTAAACAAGGAGAAAAAGTAGCCATTGTTGGTCCTTCTGGTTCTGGAAAAAGCTCTATTTCCAAATTGTTGCTTGCATTATATAAAGTTAGCGAAGGAAGGCTTTTAATTAATAATAGGGATATAAATGAGTATGATTTTCATGCTTTAAGAACTTCTATTGGTACGGTATTGCAAGAATCTAAATTGTTTTCTGGTTCAATAAGTGACAACATTTCTATGTCTAAAGATAACCATGAAGATTTAAAAGTTATTGATGCTGCAAGAAAGTCTGGAATTTTGGAAGATATACTCAGTTCCCCGATGGGGTTTGAAACAGTTATATCTGAAAGTGGAAATAACTTCTCTGGTGGACAAAGACAACGTCTCCTAGTTGCACGTGCTCTGTATCAAGAACCAAGTGTGATTGTCTTTGATGAGGCTACTAGTCATCTAGATTTTTTTACAGAGAGACATATAGAGAATACTTTAAAAGAGCTAAATATTACTCAAATAATCATTGCTCACAGATTAAGAACTATTCAAAATGCAGATAAGATAATTTATTTAGAAGATGGATGTATTAAAGAAATGGGAACCCATGAACAATTACTCCAAAATAAATCCTATTATTATAACCTTTATTCACAATAGTTTCTGTACTATATCAAAATAGGAGGTAAAGATGCGAACTCTAAGAATACTTTTGCTTAATGCTATATGTTTTACACTTATCCTATGTTTTTCTTTTAGTAACGCTGTTGCTGCAGAAGAATCTTCTTATTCTATCTTGATGAAAGATTCTGCAGATTTTAATTTAGCTCTAAATCAATTAGAAAAGGAAAAACAAGAGGTTATATACTCTATACCAGAAATAAAATTGATACAAGTTCAAGGAGTGAAAAATAAAATATTATCTACACTTCATTCAGGTAATATTGATGAAATTAATAAATCAAATGGAGAATTTAAAACATACACACCAAATATTAATAAACAAAGTATATCTGATAACCAAGCGATTTGGAATCAACAATGGGATATGAAACGAATTACCCACAATGGAGAAAGCTATAAAATGTTTACTCCAACAGGGGCAGTTTCTGTAGGAGTTGTAGATTCAGGATTACCCGAGGACCATTCTGATTTTAAAAACATTTCTATTGCCAATTCTAAGAACCTTGTTCCCAAAAACGGTTATCAAGGTAAGGAGCCATGGGAAACAGGAAATGTTGATCAACTTACAGATTTAACAGGACATGGTACAGGTGTAATTAGTCAAATAAACGCTGACGGTTTGATGAAAGGCGTTGCCCCTAACATTCCAGTAACTATGTATAGAGCATTTGGAAAAAGCTCTGCAGAAGCTATATGGGTAATAAAAGGCATAATTGAGGCAGCAAAAGATGGAAATGATGTTATTAATATCAGTGCAGGTTCTTACTTACTAAAAAACGGTAAATATTCTGATGGTAGTAACGATAAGACAGAAATTAAAGCATATGAAAAAGCTATTCAATATGCTAATAAAAGAGGCAGTATTGTTGTAAGTGCTCTAGGAAACGATTCAGTAGATGTTAATAAAAAAAATAACTTATTAAATATATTAAATAATCAATTGGAAGAGGAAAGTAAATCAGCAAAAGGAATTGTACAAGATATCCCTGCTCAATTACCTAATGTTATTTCTGTGGCTTCAACTGGCCCTAATCAAGAAATTTCTTCATTTTCTAACTATGGTAAAAACCAGATAGACTTTACTGCACCAGGTGGAGACATTCAATTGCTAAATAAATATGGATCAGACACTTGGCTCGAAGATGAATTATTTAAAAAAGAGCTCATTCTTGTAGCTCATCCTCAAGGAGGATACTACTTTAATTATGGTAATTCATTAGCTACCCCTAAGGTATCAGGGGCTTTAGCCTTAGTAATAGATAAATATGGTTATAAAAATAAGCCACATAAAGCTGTAAATAAGTTAAAGAAAAGCTCTACAGGACAGAATGAAATTGATTTATATAATGCTTTGAAAAATTAGACTATTAACTATTATAACTAAACAACCTCCCCACAAAGGAAAATCTGTTTCTTTGTGGGGAGGTTTCTTCATTACATAATAATGCTCTAAAGTTTTTTAGTCCTTTTAACACTTTCTTACTGCCTGTCCACTCACGTATTGTATAAAATTTATATTAGTAGATACGCAGGGGAGAATCATGCATGTGTGATTGCTAGAAGAAGAAACCTAAGGGATAGATAAGAAATAAGATTTCCTTTTCTGAAGATAAAGATCCTTTGTTTCCTAAAATTAAAATATCGATTAGAAATGCTAAGGGAAGTACAGCAGATACTAATTCTAAGATTCCCGATACATAATAAACATAACTCCAGTTCCCAGTAAAATAAGAAACTGCTAATAAAATGATTAATGTTATTATTCCTGCTATGATTCCTCTTTTCATCATAATAATCCTTATTTTCAAAAAAATAATTTATCGTTTTTTTACCGTAATATTTTTTTTGGTATGAGGGTGCCGATAAGAGACATTATGGTAATTAAAGGTGTATAGAGCAAACACTTTATATCCCCCATTGATAGTTGAAATTACAACTATCTAAGTATGAGCCTTTTCCAGAGCGAGTTTTATACCAAATCCTATTAATATAGTACCTGTTATTCCCTCGATAGCCTTTTGTGTCTTAGGCTTTTTCATAAAAGCACTAATCTGGTTAAGTAAATAGATATAAAATAAATACCACACGATAGTTAATACAATATAAGTCATCCCAAGTATAAGAAACGGCATAAAAGTATGGCTTCCAGGATTCACAAACTGTGGTAGGAAGGTTAAGAAAAAAACAGCTATTTTTGGATTTAGGAGATTGGTAAGAAAACCTTGTTTAAAAGAAGACGTGTTTTTATACTTAATTTTGACAACCGTTTCAGTTGTTTCTTGATTTCTCAATGTCCATAATGACTTGATACCTAAATAAATTAAGTACACCGCACCAATATATTTGAAGATCGAAAATAACAGAGCTGATTTCGCAATAATCGCCGAAAGCCCTACAATAGCAGTTAATGTATGAATAGATAACGCGCAACAAATCCCAATCATTGTTTTAAAACCTCCCTGTTTTCCAACAGTAAGAGTGTTTTTTGTCATGATAGCAGTATCTGGACCAGGTAAAATAATTAGAAATACACATGTAATTACGAACAAATAAAAGTTTTCCACTATGTAATCGCTCCTCAATTAAAATAGTTCTGTATCTATAATTCTTACCTTGTATTATATGTTAATCAATTTATTAATTGGAGATAAACGCCATAATATTTTTTATTTGTTTTTTCAACTAATGGATTCTTTTTTACGAATTCCGAAAAGGTACATTATGTTAACTAAATTTGTATAGGATATACACCTTAGAGTAGGTTATTTTTTCAAATATTGATAGTTACTACAATTACGAATGATAGAATTATTGTGGCGTTACTTAAGGAGGACAAAAACTTGATTATTATTAAACCTAACTCTAAAAGGTTCAGTCAACAAGATTTGAATGAACTAGAAAAAAAGGTATGCGCTTCATTTCCAGAGGAGTATGTAAATTTTTTAAGAAAATATAATGGGGGCGAAGTTGAGGATAATATAATTGAACTTTCATCTGGAGAAATAGAATCTTTTATTTTATCTTCTTTTTTTGGTACAAGACTAGAGGACATGAATGATCTTTTATCTTGTTATGAGACATTTGAAGGTAGAATACCTAAAGGTTCTATTCCGATTGGACGTGATGTTGGTGGGAATATTGTTTGTCTAAACCTAAATAGAGAAGGATACGGATACATCTTTTTATGGGATCATGATATAGAGTTAGAATTCGAAGATAATGAGATGAAGATACAGGATTTATATTATGTTGCACCGTCGTTTGAAGATTTCTTACAAATGATTAAGCCATATGATCCAGAAGAAGATGATTTGGATGGATACGAAGGCGAAGAAGTTTGGATGGATCCAGATTTTCTAAAGGAATTAAAGGAAAAAGGGTTATTAGACTAAAAAGAGCAGGCTTAAGTCTGCTCTTTTTTATGATAGGTTCCTGAAATCTGGATTATGTTGACTAGAAATGACTGTTCTCTGTATATATAATGTACGTAACTAAGTATATTCAAAGGAGATGTCTCGTTTTGTTGGATTATATATGGATTGATGGAGATTTACCTATTTTGTCCCAATTATCTAATGACTTTAATTCTGCTGCTGTTTTATTCCACCCTTTTATTCAGATGCCCTCTGGTTGGGAGAAATCAAAGAGAGAAAATCCTTATCAGCATATATATCCTAGTGACGAGGAAATGCTTAAACTTGGAGAACCAGTATCGTGGAAAGAAGTAATGGGCAAATGTAATTTAAAATCCTACAAGGAACTCTCTATAGCGTTGCAACACCTTACTGGTGTGCCTAGTGATGAATATAAAAAATTAGCTTCTTATGTTAAGTCTAATCCTGATTTTTATTACCCCGAAGAAGTTAATACCTCATTGTTTATACTAAATAGTTTAGTAAAAATTCTCTGTTCAAAAGGGGCAAATACTTTATATTTTTCTGAACCTATTCACGACACAAACGGTTCATTTAAAGTCAATGATATGTCATCTATAGAAATAGCTAACTTATCTCCTAATGAGTCAATTATCACAGATGAAAAGATGGATTTTGCATTTATGGGGATCTATGATTCGTTTATAACATTGCTTTTAGCAAAAGATACAAATATTGAGGATACAATTAAATCTCTAAACCTTGAAGCTTTCATATGTGATAAAGAGACATATCTTTATTCAATTATTTAATAGATACCTATAAATCACATTATGGTAATTATAAATGTACGACCCATACATGAGACAATAAGCACAAAAAACGTTAAAGACCTGCGGTAGTATGTCAACTGAAAAATGAAAGAACGTAAAGTTATCAAAGGGCAATTTACTTAAAAAAAGCATCACGAAACTAGACCAGTAACGAATGTTATTTACTGGAAATTATTTGAAAGGTAGCGATGACAAGTTTTATGTCATATTTTCACGCCCCTTTCTGGCGTAAAGAGTTGGTGACTGCGTAGTAGCGCATCCACCAATCGCACGAGTTTTCTTGCGGTTAGAACGAGTGCACGTTTGTGTTGATGTTTTGGTACTTCACTGTACTTTTTCACGTAGTAATCCCGGTAATCTGGAACTTGCTTTCGTACGGAGTTGGCGGCTTCAACTAAGTAATATCGCAAGTAGTGGTTACCGTTACGTGATAGGGACGTGTCTTCGGCAGTAAAGCGCCCAGACTGATGCTTTCGCCAGTATAGACCTGCGTATTTTGCTACTTTAGCTTCATCATCAAACCGGTCTATTTGGCCAATTTCAGCTATGATACCCGCAGCGAATACGGGACCAATGCCAGGGATGGATTCAAGCGTGTGTGTCAATCCAGCCATCAGTTTTTTGATCGCTTTGTCAATTTCTTTTATCTGCTTTTGGAAGGTGCGAATGACCTCGATCGAGGTCCCAAGTATCACATCCATGGAATCTTCCACTACCTTGTCCAAGCGATACGAAGATCGCACGGCTTTCTGAATGGAGGTTGCCACACATTTCGGGTCACCAAATCGGTTTTTCCCTTTCTCTTGAAGGAATGCTGCTAGTTCCTCCAGTGGTAGGTGGGCTAGTTCTTCCAAGCTGTATTTCTCTAAGAAAAGCTCCATCATTGCGTTACCGAAGACCGAGGAGTCTACTTCTTGAGAGAAAGTATTACACTTATAGCTTAGGTGTTGAAGAAAATGCTGCTTTTCTTTTGTCATCATACGAATGAGTTGGTAACGGGACCGAGTCAGTTGTTGTAAGGCCACGTATTGGCTTTCTTTGACCACTGACATCTGGTTACGTCCAAAACGTAAGTAATCCGCAATGATAAAGGCATCGATTTCATCTGTTTTGTTCATGTCCGAATAGCTTTTCTTAAAATTAGCTATTTGTTTAGGGTTCATGACAAACACCTTGGCACCGAAGACTTTTAAGTCTTCATCATGATGGAGAAACATCGACGGGTGAAAACTATAGACCGATGTAGATTCTAAGCCAATCTTTAAGACGTCAACTTCTTGATCGCCTATGCAGTCCAATAAAAGCTCTTTAAGCAACGTCGCGCCTGGTAAGTCATTGGTGACGGTAAAGGCATTCAGCTTTTCTCCTTCACCATTTAAAATGCATACTTTCATATCAAACGAACTTACATCTAAACCAACAAATAATCTCACGGGAGAGACCTCCTTTCGATTTAGAATCACTTGGCATTTCCTTGGACGTCTCGAGATATCTCTAGTGTGTACGCCGACCAACAACCTCGTGTATCAGAGCTTCCCCTGCATTCGAAAGCCGCCATAGAGCTACTACCCTCTAGGTTCGAATGACAGGCTGCTCAGCCTGCGAGTAGGGAGTCCCGCGCGTTCACTGAGAAACAGTCTTACATTGTGGTTAATCCACAGGAGAAAGAAGAATTGTCCCAAATGATCCTATGATCATTATCTAGAAATATCTTGAGACATCCAAGTAATATGTTATTTAGTTTATTAATTAATATGGAAACAGATCTTAGCTCCTAAATAGGGCTTAAATATAATATACGAGGAGAAACGACTTTGAAAATAGAGAATCGGAGATTCACAGAGAAAGCGTTAAGGCATTTACTTGTTGGTAGTCAAATGGATGGGATAAAGTTCGCGTCTGAGGTTTCCGCCATTTCATTAATCTTTACTCACTATGATCGAAAAGAAGATGATGCATTCATTTTAACGATTGAAACAGCGTGGACGGTATATGATGAGGTCCCACTTGTCTATCCATCTTCGGAGAGAGAAGTCCCCACACATACTGAAGAACAGCACTTTAAACATATTTGGGATGTTAAGAGACAAAAAATAGTGGATGTACATTTAGGTCATCGGTCGCCCCATCTCATCATTTCATTTGAATCAGGTAGCATTTTATTTGTAAATGGTCATGATACGAACTATGAATGTTGGCAACTAGGTGATCATTGGGGAGGAAGCGACAATGAGTGGCTTTTAGTTGCCGTTCCAGGCGATGATATAGCTATTTGGTCTCCTGAACACTTTGAATAAGTTCCTAGAAATGGTTTTATGTTAACTAGAAGGAAATATATAAACATATACTTTAACACCGGTATACATAGGGGTGTTAAGTATGGGAGTATCTTTTTATAATGGCCAAATATATGTTGAAGGTATAATCTGCGGATCGTTTATAGAAATAGGAATTACTTTCATAACTTTGTTCGTTATATATGTAGCTTACGAAGTAATCTATAAAAAATAAGTAATGCATTTAAAATAGTGCATTGCTTATTTTTGCATCTATAAAAAACCAACAAAAGCTCAATGTATGATTACAGAGCCTTTGTTGGTTTTTATCAAAATTTGCGCAACTTATTTAATCTATATAGATAAGCTATATATGGGAGGCCGGGAAAGACTAGGATAATAATTGAAATTATTAATAAAATCTCGCTAATATTTCCGATGTATTCAGGTAACCAACCATATAAACTCATAATATTAAATAATAAAAACATTATACTTATAGTAAGAGTAATTAAAGCAGCTTTACCCATTTGCTTTTTTTCTCTTTCATATCTTTCAATTGTGGTTGCTTTGTCTGAATAAATTGGCTTTGCTTTCATAGAGGCAATAAATATATGAATTTCATTTCCAATTGAGCAAGCATGTGACCATCCTGCCTCTTCAAAATACATGAAATACTCTTCATCTGCATCTGGCTGAAAATCCATTGAGTATTGTATTTCTTGTGGTTCAGCCTTTTTTAATTTGTAACCAAATAAAGCAAAACGATCTAAAATCCATCCCTTTTTTGCATAGTTACTAAGTTTTTCTAAATCTTTTTCTTCAGAAAATGCGATTCCACCACTCATTATATACTTTGTTTGTTTCACATTACAGACCTCCCTTTTGATTTAAAATTTCTTCAGCATGTTTAATCATTTCTTTTCTACGCTGTACTTCTTTCTTTAATAGTTCAATGCCTTTATCTGTTGCTACATACGTCTTCTTTTTGTCATTTTCTTCATCACATAACTTAATTAATTTCGCTGATAAGAGCTTTTTTATAGTGGTATACATAGATGCAGGTCCAATCGAAAATTGATTACTTGTCATGACTTCAATTGTCTTCATAATAAGATAACCATGTTTAGCTTCTACTAAGGACAGTAAAATATAGTAAGAAGTATCTGTGAGTTCTCCCATTTCTAATGAATCATTTCTTGGCATTATGAACCTCCTTATATCATTTAATGATATATCATTAATTAATATATATCATTAAATGATATAAGTGTCAAATAGGTAAACTAAATTTTATTTAAAAAAGATCCCAGAACTTTGCAAAGTTCTGGGGATCTTTTCGTTTCTTATAAGAGACATTATGGTGCGACAAGAAGTCGCTTTCTTACAGTGTAGCTGACGCTACTCATCTAGACGCAAAGATGATCTCCATCCGAAACGGCATGCTTGGTAACGAGTCTGTCGGTTGCATGAGGAAATGCGGAAACAGAGGACAAATGCATGGTCCAGAATACTGCTAGGAGAAGATAGGTATGGTAAACGAAAGTGAAGGTTTGTAAGCTTCGTAACTCTTAGCTCAAGATAATGCATGGACTAGCTTGGGTCTTGGTAAGAGGAAAAGTAGAATCATAATGCTACTCTGATGCGTCCCGCATCTTACCCGGAGTAAAGAACCTACCTACCCCTATCGTATCTGTGGAATGTGGAACTTGGTAAGCCCTATGTCATCTGCGCAAGCAGTAGGATGACTGCAAAGTCAAACGATGTGACAGAGGGTATGGGATATGGGAAAAAGCGAAAGCCGTTACCCTGAAAAGGGACAGGAAATCAAGAACATTGTATAACTGGACGGATACTGTCGTCTTCACAGACAATGACAGGCTCGAAAGAGCGCCTACTTCTCATGGGTCTTCAACACGAAAATAAATTTGTGGCTATCTTCTAACGAAAAGGAGCGTGCTGTTATGAATACCTCTCTACGAGCGTCGGCGCACGTCTCGCATAAAGGTTGGTACTCTATTGATTGGAATACTATACAACAATATGTAACGAAGTTACGACAAAGAATTTATCGTGCCGAACAACAAAATCAACGAAGAAGAGTAAGAAAACTTCAACGTTTACTCCTCCGGAGTAAAGCTAATTTATTACTCTCCATTCGCAGAGTAACGCAACAAAATACCGGTAAGCGAACACCTGGTGTAGACGGCTATACGGCCTCACAACCAAACGAACGTATCAAACTGTATCAAGAACTACTAAGACGTAATGTTTTTCAGCATCGCCCAAAACCAGCGAAACGAACGTTTATCGCTAAGAAGAATGGGAAATTAAGACCCCTCGGTATTCCGACGATACGAGATCGAGTTTATCAAAATGTCGTAAAGAACGCACTAGAACCGCAATGGGAAGTCAGGTTCGAAGCCAGTTCCTACGGTTTCCGCCCTAAAAGAAGCACTCATGATGCCATTAGCAATCTCTTTAAAAAGCTCAATACGAATAGTAAGAAAAAGTGGGTGTTTGAAGGAGATTTCCAAGGGTGTTTCGACCATCTCAATCATAATTGGATAAGTAAACAAACGTCTATGTTTCCAGGAAACAAGCTGATTGGGAGATGGCTCAAGATGGGATATATGGAGCAAGGTATATTTCACAACACAATGGAAGGAAGTCCCCAAGGAAGTGTAGCTTCTCCCCTTCTAGCTAATATAGCGCTAGATGGAATGGAAAAAGAGATTGGTATTGTTTATCGAAAGACATATAAATCAGGCACGGGCTACAAGATTGATCCAAAGTGTAAGATGGGACGTGTCGCTTACGCAGATGACTTCGTCATCGTAACGGAAACTAATGAGCAAGCTCAACTTATGTATCAAAAGTTGATTCCTTACTTAAAAAGGCGCGGGATTACATTGAGTGTTGATAAAACAAAAGTAACACATATCGAGAATGGGTTTGATTTTCTCGGTTTCTCACTTCGTCAATACAAGACTGAGCAAGGAAATAAGTTATTGATCAAACCCAGTAAAGATAACATCAGAAAAGCAAAAAGCAAGATAAAAGATACGTTCGCAGCGATGCGAGGACGACCAGTAAAAGAAATCATACGTGTTCTAAACCCTATTATTCGAGGCCATGGACAGTATTGGAAACATGTCGTGTCAAAAAAGACCTTTGGTTATATGGACAACTACGTTTTCCTGAAAATAAGGAAACACCTTAGACAATTGCATCCAAGGAAGTCTTGGAAATGGATTAATAAACGCTATTTTAAGAAGCCCCACCACGGTGGAAACAATAAATGGATTCTCACATGTCCACTTACTAATATTCAATTGCTGAAGATGTCTTGGATTAAAATAGAACGACATGTCATGGTAGCCTACAAGAACAGCCCAGATGATCCGAATCTAAAAGATTATTGGGAAAAGCGAGACCGTAAGGTCTTTAATAGCGAAAATACGCTAGATAGGATGAAGCTCGCAAGGAAACAAGGTTATCGTTGCGCATTATGTAAACACACTCTACAAAATGGCGAAAAAGTTACGGTACGAAACTTAGAAGTTTCTACAGGTAAAGCTGCTAAATTAGTACATGTACCGTGTATTAAATAAATAAGTTGTTCGGATAAAAAGAAGGCTTGAGCCGTATGACGGGAAATCTGTCACGTACGGTTCTTAGGGGGGCGGGCGCTCGTGAGAGTGCCCGCCTACCCGACGTAAGTAAATAGGAAAGTGTTTTATAAAAATAATCAGTTTCACTATTTACTCTTACTGACGACAAATATGATCCTTCCCTTCTTGTTATATACCAATCTATCTTCTATTTATCTATTGATAAATTGTTATATCATATTTATATAAAGTTACAAATTGAAAGTTTTTATAGTAGATATGTAAATGGTGTAACTAACTTATAAAAAGTTAAGATATATCATTTACTCTTAGTGATGACAAATAAGACCTTTTTCTACAAAAGGAGTAATAGATATAATACTTTTTAATAAAATATGTTAACTATTACTTATATGTATAACATTAATTTTACCATTACTTAATATATAAAATTAATGTTATATCTACTTTGCATAAATGGATATTTTCTATTTACCCCTCATTTACTGTTTTCACTTTGACGTTTGTTAGTATGAAAAGGTGGTTCTTAAGATACATAAATAAAAAATTATCTTTTACTCTTTAACTTCGGATTGAAATAATTTTCTGAATTTTATATTAAATTAGTTTAAAAAGGTTAAATTATCCACTCATCTCTTATATACTAAAAATAGAAAGCTACTCAACGTATATAGGGGAGTGATCCAATGTCAAGTGTAAAAGAAGCTGTATATATTCATTGTGGAACGAAAATGGGTATTTTTAAACCTGAAGAAATCACAAAATTCAGCTACATGCATTCCAGAGGATTTTTTGCTTGCCCAGGTTGTGGTGTAAAGGTCTTTCATAAACGTCAAAATGGACAACCAACATTTGTCGTCACATCTACTAATAATCATGCATATAACTGTCTTTATAAAGAATGATAAAAATTAGTCGCTCTAAAAGGATGGATCTTTTTAGAGCGACTAATTTTACTTACACAAAAGTCTTTTCAAAATGACATATTTTATAGAAGAACCTCGTCAAAAAAGTAGCCTTTGCTCAACAGGAGCAAAGGCTTGTTAAAATCCAGGCGATTGGGGAATACGTTATTAGTTTGAGCTAAATTAAAAATTCATATACATGTTTTTTTATATTACATAGTGGATTTTGCAGTGAATGACTCATTATCCAGCTTGAATGGACTTCATTTCGCCACAGAGCAAATCTCAGTATGAATATTCCCGGAAAAACAGGAATTCCTCTTCCTTTTATCTAACCTTATTAAGTGACAAGCGTGTAGAAGCTATGATAGGTTAGCATCTCTACATGTTATCTAAAAATAAAAGAATGAGGTGTTTGAATATGAATAAAAGTGAACTAGTAGATGCCGTTGCAACACAAGCAGAACTATCAAAGCAAGATGCTAAAAAAGCTGTGGAAGCGTTGTTTGAAACGATTTCTAACACACTTGCGAAAGAAGAAAAAATTCAGTTGATTGGATTTGGAACATTTGAAGTACGTGAACGTGCAGCTCGTACAGGTCGTAACCCGCAAACAGGTGAAGAAATGACAATTTCGGCTTCAAAGTTTCCTGCTTTTAAACCGGGAAAAGAATTAAAAGAAGCTGTTAAATAAATATACCTTATAAGCAATTCCCCCTAGAGATAGACTTCTAAAGGGGGGTATTTTTCATGGTGGAAAATTTCTAAATACCTCCATCTAAACATTTCCTAATCAAGGTTTCTATTTTCTTGAGTCGTCGTCTTAGAGTTAGAGGTAGGCTCTTTGCCAAGTCTAGGCTTCCAATTTCCTAACTTATTTTTTAAGTAATCCTTTAAAAAGTCACGTTTCTTTTTTCGTCTTTTATCCCTGTTTTTCATAAAAACTCACCACCTTTAGGTTACTTAATAGATTTAATTTATCCTTATTATAACTATGGTGAAAAACTCATTCTTTATGCTAAATGTGTAAGTAATAAATAGGTCATCTTATTAGTAAAAGGTACACTATTAAGTACTGTCTTAATCTATAATAATAAAGAAAGAAGGTTAATAAATATTAACCTTCTTTTCAAACTGACCAGAAACCTTTTAAGTTCTCGTTAGAAAGGATTGTATGATTTCGTAGAAGAGTCATCCCCGTTCTCAGAGGTAGAAACTTTCCCTTTGAAGTTATTTAGACCTACTGTATGAAACTAACACCCTATGTTTCTAGAGAGTATTTTTTGCACTAGAATCCCTATTTTGGCAATACTTCAAACGCTAAGAATTGGGTTACTTGGTTACGATTGAAATTGTCATCTGAAACTAGAACTAAACTGTCATGTCCATTTGGGAGCTTTGGTCCCCAAGATATCCCTTCAATATTGTCCAGTACCGATAAACCTAATGTTGTCAAATCCAGAACAAGACGCTTTTTCACAGGTTTAAATTTTTGTCCTTGTAGTGAGTGAATATTACTAATGTCACTGGCCCCACGTGTATCTAATTCATAAATACGGATATAATTTTTAAATGTTCCATCTGCACTTTGTACACCAGAACGTTCAATGGTTAGAAGTTTGTGTTTATTTATAGATAAAATTTCTGATACTCCGTTATCTGCATACTTACCAGGTCCAGGCTTCACCGGAATGGAATCAATAGGATATGCGTATTGTACTAATAGTTTTCCCTTACGGTCATATTGTGTAATTCGTGATAGCGCCCCATTAGTTGTTGTAGGTACAGGTCCATCCTGATATAAAGGTGCTTCCATGGAAACCCATAAGGAATTACCGTCGTTTGCAAAGGCAATTCCTTCAAAAGTTAAATTATCACGTGATCCAATCTCGTGTTCTGGTATCATCTTAAATTGTTTCGCTAAAGGCAAAGTAGCCAAATATTTCCCTTCCCCAGTCGCATGCTTTACGAAAGGATTTAAGCCAAGAGAACGGCTCCCTTCGCTTGTATACCAAACACTTCCGTCTTTTGGATCTAAACGTATAGATTCAAAATCTGGTACTTCTCCTCCCTTTACAGTATATTGCGTTTGATTAGGATAGTTTGTACCATTGGCTTGTTTTAAAAAGTTCATTCCTGTCAATTTAACCGAATCAAAATTCTTATTATCGTAATTCAATTGAGCTGTATAAAAACGGGCAGGACTGTTATCCGATTTGTCATCACTTATCATCATCCATGTACCTTGCTTAGCGTTATAGGCAAGTCCTGATAGCCCCCCTATAACAGCACCTTGAAATTCTTTCTTAAAAGGGATTCTTTGCTCTCCAATCATTTTTAGGCTTCCAATATTATGCGTTTCTTTTATATTGTATTCCCAATTTTTATTTTGAAATGGTTGATCAGCTTTTTCTTTATTATTTTTAGCTGCATTCGCAGGAATAGATATAGCTAAAAAGGAACCTAATGCCATAATACTCAAGACTTTAAAGTAATTGCCTGATTTTTGCTTATTCATAATAACCTCCCGAATTTTTAAAATAAGATGGGACACATATAATACGATAGCAATCAGACGTGAATTTTTGTTTAAAGGAGCATTAATCCATTGTAAAGTTAGTTTGAGTAAGGAGCGTGCTGACACGATATTACCCTCTATGGAAGTATTTGATATATTACTGGAGGCATCTAAAGCGACCCAATTTATCATAAGCAAAAAAGGGTTAAGAGAAGGAATTCTATACAACAAAATCGACAAACAAGATGATAGCTCCACATCCTTAGTAGACATAGGTATTGAAGAAATTATTTATGATTTCCATATCAATATTGATAATAGTAGACAAATGATCAAAATAGCAAATGTCATCGTGGAACAAGTTAATAAAATAAACAAGATGGAAGGGTACATAACGAAACAAGATAGAATGTTGTTAGAGCAAGCATCAAGTATTTTCCACCTAGGAAAATACTTGAACGAAGAATCCAGTAGCCATCATACTTTCTATTTACTTTCTAATCGATCAATTTTAGGTTTATCTCATCGAGAGCGTGTGAAACTCGCTCTTGTAGCTTCGTATAAAGGAAAGAGAACCTTTCGCCAATATATAGAGCCTTTTAAAGATTGGTACACAAAAGAGGAACAAAAAAAATGTGTTTACTAGGTTCTATCTTAAAAGTAGCTCAGAGCTTAAACATCACTAAACGTAATGTGGTTGATGATATAAAAATTTCCTCTAAAAATAATGGTTGGGTCATGGATATACGATGTCATGGTGATTATAAACCTGAAGAGCATCGAATGGAAAAGCAAAAAAAACACCTAGAAAAATCATTAAAAATTTCCTTAACCCCTAATTTCAATCGATAATTTTGCTATACTATTCTAAATAAACCTCCACCTAAACCAGTGGAGGTTACATAATTTTATCGAAAGTACTGATATAATTAATAGACGTTTTTATTTTATGGTATCCAAATCGGTTAATAATGCTAGTTCTACTTGATAAGAATTACTGATTTTACGAATTTCACAATAACCAGAATTATAAACATGAATAACTTTAAAACGTTTATCCATATACAAAACCTCTGTGTCAACCTTATGAATTGTCATACTTATTCATAAACCTCCTATGTTTTTTAATCCTATCATCCTAGTAAAAAACCGTTTAAATATAGATTAACTACTCATGATGGCTAAAAACATGATAAAGGGCAAGGTGTTCCTAAGAGTTGCGTAACAAAATGTAATTTTGCACTTGAGATTATTGTATAATTTAGGAAACGTTTTCGCCAAGGATAAATTATAAATTTACGTAAAAATCATTTATATTTAAAATAAGTTTTACTAATTAATCACCTTTCTGAAAAACGTTGACACATCAAGAATGTATAAAAAACTACATAAACGAGAAAATAGCCTCATCTAGAATTCCTACTGCCTGAACTGAACCCATTTTCCAACATAGAGAAGAACTAGGTATTTATTTTCACTATAGCACTTTATAGCTTTATAAATAGGAATTTATGTTTATTTGTCCATGTGAAAATATGATATATTATATACATATCTATAACACGACATATTATAACTAATCTAGATAATCACAAATAAAAGCTCTACTAATCCATAAAATATGAATACCATTAGGAGCGTTAGTACAGGTTACTAACGCCCTTTTTACTGTCTTCTTCACTTTAGATTTCTACACGAACTGGAGGGAGATAACATTGAGTGAAAATCAAAAGCTATGGACCAAGGAGGAAGATTTATTCCTGGAAGAACAATATGGACAGATGACGTTCCAAAGAATTGGTGAACATTTAAATCGTAGCAAAGAATCCGTTAATAAACGGATTATACGATTAAACCTTCGTAGTGAAGAAAATTGCTTACGTAAAAAATGGACAACGGAGCAAGATACTTTTTTAACAGAAAATATTGATATCATGAATAATCGTGAAATAGGAAATCATTTAGGTAAGAGCCCTTCTTCTGTTGCTACTCGTATTAAAATATTAAAACTAGCACGAAAAGAAACGCTACGTAGATGGACCGGTCAAGAAGATGAATACCTACTAAAGTATTATGGATCTAAATCTCTTGAACACATATCTATACGACTACAACGAAGTATACCTGCGTTAGAGTCTAGATTAAATCGCTTAGGTGTATATGGAGCAAGGGCCCATACAGGAAATATTACGGTGTATGAACTAGCAAAGTGCCTCCAAGTTGATGTTCATACCATTTATAACTGGATTCAGAATAATAGATTGCCTTATAAAATGACGCGGGCAAGAACACGGAACTTTATAGGAATCGATGTATTGGCTTTTTGGAAATGGGCTGAACAGAATAAAGAACTTCTTAACTTTTCTAAGATACCTAGAAATACTCTAATTCCAGAGCCTGATTGGGTAAAGAAACAAAGAAGATGTGATTATTCTAATCGCCCTAAACATGAAAATAAAAAATGGACAGAAGAAGAAGATGCTCGTCTATGGTATATGTTCTACGAGGAAAATCGCACTCAACAAGAAATCGGCCAACTAATAGGACGATCAAGGCATGGGGTTCAAAGAAGATTAAACCGATTACGCAAAAAGAAATTGACCAGTTAAAATCCTTGTCCTTTACTTCTTTTAAATTATGGGTATATTCATTTCATAAATTCAAATAGAATCACTGGGAAGAAGTTCGTTGTCCTTTTTGTTTAAAAGTAATTACAAACAGAAGATTTAGTTGTAAAATTCACGATTATGATTAATAATTAGTCTATCTTATATAGAAGAGGTGATGAAAATGGTAACAGAAGATTTAACTCCATTTACTTTAGTTAAAGACTTAATTGTTTTACCAACACCTTGTAATGATGTTGTCTACTATCCTGCTAATTTAGCTACCTTAGGAATTCAAGGGAAATACTCTGTTTTCCAAACTTTAAGTCGTAAAAGTGGCCTAGCTTATATAGCTATTACTCAACCTGATACAGCTAAATTTATATTAGCTGGGTCTAGAAATTCAATGAATGAATTATATCAATCTATTCCTTGGCCTGATTATGAAATCACGAATAAAGACCATACGTTTTATTATAAAACAGCTCCCTCATTCCAAGCATTAAAAGATTATTTTAATAATCTCAAGAAACAATAATTTATTGTACGGATGCCAGTACAAGAAAACCTTATTCCAGATGAATATTAATAACAAAGACCGCCCATTAATTTTAGTGTATCAGAACTCTACAAAATGGAGAAAAAGTTACTGTGCGAAATCTAGAAGTTTCTACAGGTAAAGCTGTTAAATTGGTACATGTACCTTGTATTAATTAAAAGAGTTGTTTGGATAAAAAGAAGGCTTGATCCGTATGATGGGAAATCTGTCACGTAAGGTTCTTGGGGGGGAAGGCGTCCGCGAGGACTCCTTTCTACCCGACTTAAGTAGAAAAATTGCCTATTTTTCCGCAAGATACATAATAAATAACTAACACACTCTTCGTATTAGTTGAACAACGAAATTATAAGGATTTCTTCAAACTACTTATTGTATTTCATTTACCATAGTTCCGAGCTTTTTAATGGTTTTCCAATTGCGAGATGTTCCTGGAACACCTACCTTCTGAAGTTGAGCAAAAAGCTTAGAATGCCGGATGCTTTGTTGCAAATATAAATAAATCTCTCTGCCCCTTATGCAACATTGCTCCATCTCGCTTTTATAGTTGAGTAAATGATTTATGCATTCCTTAGAAGGTTCTTTAGCTAACAACGATATATGTACACTCTCTCCTTCCGATAACGAGTTAACTGGATAAGGACAATTGTTAATAATTTGTTCCCATTCTGAAGCTGTTCTTAAGATAATAATGATAGAAAAACCGAAAGCACTTCTAATCTCTTGCTCCATTTGTTCTTCTAATTGTTCTGCATTTCTTTCGGAATGAAATATTACATTTCCACTTTGAATGTAGGTTTTAACTTTATCTAATCCCATGTTTGTTAATACGTTCTTTAATTCTTGCATCTTTATTAATTTGTGCCCGCCTACGTTAATGCCCCGTAATAAAGCAATATAAATAGTTATTTTTGGCACCTCTTTTGTTTTATTTCATTACTTTAACATCTTAATCGCTTCGTAGTTCTCTAAGTAATTGGAAAATTTGACCTCTATGATGAGATTCATGTTCAATCAAATGGTAAACAACCCACTCAGGTGTAACGTCGTAATGTTCAAGTACTCTTGGTTTACGCCAATCTGTTAAATCCATTGAACGAAAGTGATAAAGAAATACTTCTCGCACCTTATTAAGACGGTAAAAATGTTCCTCTAAACTTTGTCCTTTAATGTGGGTTAAAGAGCCATCTTCAGAACTATTTTCTAATGGAAACAACGACCGTATTTCGGAATCCCATTCAGTAACAAGAACCTCATTATATAACCAATCTGCCTCGATAAATGCAATGTGATATAATAGTGAGCTAATCGTTTGTCTTTCATCAATTTTTGTATCAAGCATACATTGGCTGGTGCCATTTAATTGTGTTAGAAGAGTACGGCGAACATCTTCTAAACACCATAGCCATCGGCCAATTTCTTCTTTGTATTCTGGTAATGAAAATACCAGTAAAGCTCTTTTTCCCAATGAGATCACCCTCCTCTTAAGTAAAGTACTTACATTCTATAAAAAAGGGATGTTTCCTTCTTTCAAATAAGATTTTTTCACCTGTTCCCCATTCTATGCAACCAAAAATAAAAACTAGGTATTTCATACGCAACAAAAACGACCAGTTTTGTTACTGATAACTCAAAAGTATAATGAATCTCTGAAATCCCTAATATTGTTGTAACAAAAATATGTAACATTATATTTATTTTGGTGTTTTTTGTTACATTGATTAATTCTGGATACAATACATAATCTATGGTTAAGGCTCTCCAATGTACATAGTCCAAAAAGGTACACCTTTTTAGACTATGTAGAATCAAACGACAGAACATCTATTTAGTTAATAAAATAGACCTTTATGGACGTAAAAAAAGTAATTTACCTTTATAGACGATATGTCATATTCAATTTTAGATCATTGTGTACTTGCAATAATGAATAACATTCTATATGCTGAGCAAACTATAAAAGAGGATTTATCCTCCCAACAATTTCTTTTTTCTGAGGTGTAAATGGAGAAACTACCTTACTCTGGTATGCTCCCCTTATAGTAGACAAATAAAAGAAAGCAACCTATTCTGTCTACTATGGAGGGGATTTTTTATGGGGAAAAAGAGGAGGACATTCAACATTGAGTTTAAGAAAAAAGCAGTCGATTTATATCTTTGGGATGGAATGGGCTGTAAGGCCGTTGGAAAAGAATTAGGGATTGACCATACAACCGTTCTGCGCTGGGTTCGACATTTTGAAGCTGAAGGCCTGAAAGGCCTTGAAGAAAAAAGAGGAAAAACACAAGGCTCTACAATAGGGCATCCATCTACTTATCCAGAAGATACAGAAACAAAAATAAAACGATTAGAAGCTGAGAATGAAATGTTAAAAAAGCTCTTACAGGTGTAAAAGGAGGAATGAAAGCAGTACCTATCCAAAAGAAATATAAAGTTATTAAAGAAATGTCAAAGAAACGCTTCTCTATCTGCCTCTTATGTAAAATTGCAGAGGTTTCTAGAAGTGGCTATTATAAATGGCGGAACCGTGAGGATTCCCCTTCTCATAAGCAATGTGAAGATAGAAGAATGAAACAAAAAATAAGAGAGTGCTATCAAAAGTTCAGAGGTATCTATGGATATAGGAGAGTACAGACCTGGTTAAAGGTCGTATATGGATTACATGTAAATCACAAACGTATTCAACGGTTAATGAAAGAGCTGAAGCTAAAAGCTATTATTAGAAAAAAACGGCCATATTATCGAAAAAAAGAAGCTTTCGTTCTGTCATCTAATCATCTGAACAGAGAGTTTAAGGCTTCGCAGCCTAACCAGAAATGGGTAACCGATATCACCTATTTAATTTTTAATGGACAATCTTTGTATTTATCAGCGATTAAAGATTTGTACAACAATGAAATTGTTGCCTATAAGATAAGTTCGAGGAATGATTTGAAATTAGTAATGGATACACTCGAAATTGCCAAGAAACGAAGAAATTTAGAAGGAGTCCTCATACATAGTGATCAGGGAATTCAATATACATCTCGTGCTTATCATCGCTTCTTAAAAGCGAATGGGATGAAAGTTAGTATGTCTAGAAAAGGCAACTGTTGGGATAACGCTTGTATAGAGAGTTTCTTTAGTCATTTTAAATCGGAATGCTTCTATCTATATAAATTCCAAACAGCCAATGAAGTCAAAAATGCCGTTCACCAATACATAAATTTTTATAATCATGAACGATTTCAACGAAAATTAAATAACCTGAGTCCTTATCAGTATAGAACTCAGGCTGCATAGGTAGTTTTCTTAAGACTGTCTATTTGACAGGGGTCACTCCATTTTTGTCATAGGAGTGAGGTTGCTTTTTAGGATTCACACTCGTTGAAGAATGAATGCCATAACTATTAAATTATATCATATTTTTCCAATTTATTTATATTTTTCTTGATGCTGCATATGTATAAAAGGAGCTCTTTTTATACATTCTCGTTTCTTTCAACTACCCAAAGAACGTAGTCATATCAACGATGTATAAAAAGACGCATACTCAAGCAAAATGATCCTTAGCTGAACCCTACTGCCGCAAGGGTTCTTTTGCTTGCTTGGTTCCGGAAAGAGGCTTTATCTAAACTAGTTCTGCATATGATATTCATGTTATCAAATAGGTTAATATGGTAAAATATTCTATATAGATTAAAAAGCAAAATACAAGGAGGAGAAAAACATTAGTAAAAATATTAGAGTTGTGATTGGTTTAATCAGTAATATTATCTTATTTGTTTTTGGAATCAGAGGTTTATTAATAAGTGAACCAATACCATTTGTTTCTTACCTCTTTACGATAGGTGGACTTATTGGGATTATCGCTCTCCTTCTTGAATTAAAAAAGAGAAATACTACTGAGTCTAGTAATTCTGAACAAATATAGATCTCTGCGCTTAGAGTTAGTATTCTAGGCGTTTTTTTGTTATTGATTTCCGATAATATGGATTATGGAAACTGATTTTGTATATTCTATTCACTTTTCATATTAGCACTCATTAATAAAAAATAAGAAAGAACAACATAGCATTTTCTTCCTGTGATAGCATCAATTTAAGTAAATTCATAAATAAATTAGGGAGAGATTAGAATGACAGTTCGTTTAGTGAAAGGATCAGATTATTATGTAATATCTCCGTTAATCAACGACTGGTGGAATGGAAGGCAAATGTCTGACTTGTTGCCAAAGCTTTTTTTTGATCATTTTAAAAATACTAGTTTTATTGTTGAAGAAGAAGGTGAAATCATAGGCTTTTTAATTGGATTCTTATCTCAATCCTATTCGAATGAAGCATACATTCATTTTGTTGGAATCCATCCGGAGTACAGGGGAAAAGGTATTGGGAGACAACTATATAATCAATTTTTCGATGTAATTAAACAAAGTGGCCGCAATATTGTTCGCTGTGTGACTTCTCCTGTGAATAAAGCTTCAATTGCTTATCATACTAAAATGGGTTTTGAAATTGAACAATGGAATAAAGACAATCAAGATAAGGTTCTATTTGTAAAGTACTTGAATTAATTCAAGTACTTTTCCTACCGATAAAAGGTTTTATGTTAACTAAAAATGTATGAAGTATAAAGGCTATGATAGTGCAGATTATAAGAAAATAAGCTTCTTTTCATTGAAGGAATCCCTATTAAATTGTATGATAAATCTTATATTTTACATATATTCCAAAAAAGAGAAGAGGATTTATTTTGAGTACATTACCATTAGAAAATATCCAAGCAATATTTATAGATCGCGATGGAACCATTGGTGGAGATAATACTGTTCATTACCCAGGAGAATTTAGTTTGTTTCCCTTCACTAAAAAAATTATTGAAATTCTTAAAGAGAAAAATATTAAGATTTTATCTTTTACGAACCAGCCTGGTATTTCTAGAGGTGAAGCAAGTAAAGAGGATTTTATTAAAGAGTTAAAAGCATTTGGCTTTGATGGTATTTATGTATGTCCACATAGTCATACTGAGGGTTGTTCTTGTAGAAAGCCAGGGATAGGAATGCTTTTAAAAGCAGCAGATGATTACAACTTAGATTTAACTAAATGCGTTGTTATTGGAGATCGTTGGACTGATATTGTAGCAGGATCAAAGGTAAAAGCTAAAACAATACTTGTGCAAACTGGGGCAGGACAGGAAGCCTTAAATGAACATAGGGAAAAATGGGAAGACATTGATCCAAGCTATATTGCAGAAGATTTAAATGATGGTATCAATTGGCTACTAAATAAATAAACCATAGAGTTCATTCTATGGTTTATTTATTTAACGGTTATTATGGTAACTAAAGTTATGTATTCTTTTTCTAATTCATTGAAAGTGACACCTTAGATTATTTGAAATCTGTCGCTTTTATTTTAAGTTAATCCATATACAATTTAATTTATCAAACAAATGTAGAGGATGTTATAAATGATGAATTCTTTATTTAGCCAAAATATTAAATTAGAAAATTCTAGAGTCTCAATAGTTCCTTTTGAAGAACAATATAGAGAGGGCCTAAAAGATATTATCTTTGATGAATCAATTTGGAGTTATATGGGTATGGTCGTTGAGACAGATCAAGACTTAAAAAATTATATAAATTCAACTTTATTGGAAAGAAATGAAGGTAAATCTTATCCTTTTATCATTATAGATAAAAAAACTAATTGTGTGGCAGGAAGCACAAGACTAGGAAACATAAATTTTCACAATAAAAGATTAGAAATTGGATGGACTTGGTATGGTAAGGAGTTCCAAGGAACTGGTTTAAATCATGCTTGTAAATATGAACTTTTAAAATACATCTTTGAAGAAATGAAGTTTAATAGAGTCCAATTAAGTGCAGACATAGATAACATTCGTTCACAAAAAGCGATTTTAAAACTAGGTGCAAAACAGGAAGGTATTTTTAGAAATAATTACATAGATCAAAATGGAAATAAGCGTGATGATGTTTACTTTAGCATTATTTCTGATGAATGGATAAATGTAAAAGAAAAAAACTTTGTAGATTTTAATTTCTACCGATAATACCTGTTATGTTAACTGGATATAAATATGTTACCGATTATCTAAAGAAAAAAATACTGAAAAATTAGGTTGAATACTACTATTTAGTGCTATATCCATATAAAAAATTATAAAGAGAGTATTAAGCGAGAAGTTGCGCCTCGGTTAATACTTTCTTTTTATTAAAACTGATGTATGGTAAGTTTTATATTTAATTTTATGAATTTCTATCTACATTTCTACTAAACACAATCGGTTTTGTACTCAACATGGGTGGTAAATTTAATTTTAACTGCGATAATTTTCCTTCTACGTCCATCTCATAGGCAATTAATACATTCATTTCTGTATGAGAAAGATTCCACTTCGTTGTGTACATATTGTAATGATGATGTTTCATCTCTATATCAACTGATTCCCACTTTAAATATAACGTATCATTTTGTTTATACACTTCAATTTTTCCATATGCAGGATGCTCAAATATCCCTGTATACTCTTCTACTGCATGTGTAAAGGTTGTCTCTTTTACTTGTGGAAGAGGCTTATCTAATTCTTTCATCATTTCTTTAAATTTAGCTGTATCTTCTACAGCTCTTTTATGCCAGTCAATTGCATCTAGCTCTAGAAGCTCATCATAAATTTGATTCGCAAGGTAAGATGGTAATAACGTTGTTCCAGTGTTTGTTAATATAACAAGCCCCATATTTTCCTCTGGTATAAAAGATACGAGTGCTGAAAATCCGTCAATATTCCCACCGTGATGGATTACTTTATGACCGCGATATGCACTAATAAACCAGCCAAGTCCATAACAATTTAGTGTTGTTTCTGATGTAGATAAAAGTGGTTCATCCGGAATTGGGATATGCGGTTGATACATCTGCTGTAACATATTCGGTGTAATAAGCTCATGTTCGCCCACTTTCCCCTGATTTAAATGGAACAGCACCCATTTGGCCATATCTTCTATATTTGAATTTATGCATCCCGCAGCGCCAACTGTATCGATGTTACGAAATGGGACTTTGACTATATCTTCGTTTTTTTCAATGTATGGAAATGCGTGATCATCTTTTTCTTGTGAAGTAGTAACCGAGAAATTTGTATCTTCCATATGAAGAGGTTGCAGAATATGTTCGGTTACATACTGTTCCCATGTCTGATTTGTAATTTCTTCTACCATATAGCTAATGGCTGCATACATTAAATTATTATATAAAAAGCTTGTACGAAATGGTGCATCTAGCTCCAAATATTGAATTTTTTCCACGATGTCTTTTCGTGTTAATGAAGATCCATACCATAGCAGTTCATGACGACTAACACCAGAACGATGAGAGGCTAAATCACGAGCTGTAGTTTGTGAGCTTACTAGAGGATCATGGAGTGAAAAAGTAGGAATATAAGTCTGAATGGATTTATCCCAATTAAACTTTTGTTGCTGGGCAAGTAAACTTAGAGAAAGTGTACCAAAAGCTTTTGTAGATGAACCAATTGCAAACAGTGTATTTGGTGTAACAGGTTTTTTATTTTCAATGTCGCGATACCCAAATCCTTCAGAAAGAATAATTTTTCCATCTTTTATGATTGCGACTGATGCCCCTGGCACATTTAAATCTTTCATCATTTCCTTTGTATAATCACGTAGGCGACCTGTAAGAGAGGATTTTATTTTTTGCATAAGATTTTGTCTCCTTTACCATTTTTTTCTACAAGTAGGTTATTTCGAGATAGGGAGGAGAAAGACCTTGTTGTTAACAAAGATGTCATAATTTTTTAGGCTCTCACTAGAAGTTGTAGTTGACGCACATATATTTTTTTTCGAATAATAAAACAGCCTTATAGATCCTTAACTACGAATAGATCACGGTACGGTAGCTAAACATGTACTTTGTCGGAAATAAAAAGAAAGAATACTATATTTGTGCCATTCTCTTTTTTATTAATGATTTTGATACGCTTCATACCAATGATATGGTTGGATTTCTTTTAAGGTTTTAAAGATTAACTCATTTTCAGCAGAATATATACCAGCTTTAACCTCTGGTCCCCAATAGAAAAGGCGCTCTTGGCATACACCACAAGGCGTCAAAACTTTGAAATTAGAATTTGTATCGTCTCTAGTCACGCAAATACTATGAGTAATCTTTTGACCGAGCTTATGAGCTTCACAAATTGCACCTGTTTCCATACATAACTCTGTTGACGCGTTAATTACTTTAGGAGCAACACTAATGAGTATTTGTCCACTTTCAAGCCTCATTGCTGCTGCTCCTCCCCACCCAGTAGGATAACGTTTCTGAATGAAATTTATCGCTTCTGTGTATAATTCTTCCTCAATCCCCATGTACTACACCTCTTCAAGAATAGTCTTTATGAATTTAATTTATTTTAATTAACGCTTCATTCTTATGAATACTTACTACAACTATTTACTAAAGAAATCTAATACTTTTCTGTTGATATACTTAGGCTTTTCCATCGACATTAAATGTCCAACACCTTCCACCATCTCCACGGTTAAATTGGGAGAAGAATTTCTTGCACGATAAAAGGCCTCATTTGAATCGTACATTACCTCATTTTTTCCTAGTAATAGCAAGAAGGGATTATCTATTTTAATTAACTCTTCATCTCTAAAAATATATGGAAATCCTTCCTCTTTCTGATTCTTCTTTACAGAACTAACCTTCTCTATTCCTGCTATTAATTGCGCCTTTATAAATGGATGAACTGTATAACGATTATTAAAAATCCACTTTAGAAACCTTTCTACGCCTTCTTTTTTATGTACCAATTCAAAAGCATATGAATAAAAAGTAGGACTGAATGGAAGATAGGTTGCCGCAGGACTCATGATTACACTTTTATTAACCATCTCAGGGAAAAAAGAGAGAAAGTTGACAGTATGTAAAGCACCATATGACAATCCTACAATATGTGTTTTGCTAATATGCAATTCATCCAATACTTCCTTTAACCATAAGGCATAGCTAAAACGATCTGTAAATTCTTTCTCTAAAATACTTTTATTTTTGTCTCCTAAAATATCAATACAAACCACTCTATAATCTTTGCTCCAGTCCGCAATATTTAAATACCACATAGTGGAGCTCATTCTTGCTCCATGTAGTAATATTATAGGTGGATTTAACTCATTTCCATTATCAATAACATGTGTTATGCCTTGAGAGGTTTTTATGAAGCGAGTAGAAAATTTAATTGGCCATAATTCTAGGCTCTTATCATATGACTGACTATAAGTATTTCCTTGATAGTCTAGTTCTAAATTATTCATTTAACCATCTCCCTAAAAGCTTTTTAACTAACTTTCACATATAAAATTAGTATCTATAGCTTACAATTCTTTTATTTTTATTCAGGAATCATTTACAGTTTTGTTCTTATAGCTTTGTCAATCATTTTTCTTACTATAAATCTGTTGTGAAATACTTGTATATGCGGGTGTCACTTCTTTTTTTTCGACAATTTTTTTTGGTAACTCCCTATGAGAGCTTATCCATAAGTTAAATAAGACAAGCCTAAGCATAATTTCACTCCTTTTATCCAGAAAAAATAGTGATTTACACTTAGACATTTTCATTTAAGAATATATTCAATGAAAGTATCTAATTTATCTTTTTCAGTTAAATTGTGATTGCAACTTTCACTGTCTTGACAAATGTAATTGCCTCTTTTTATATACGTCCCCTTTATATCTCCCTTAACTTCAGTCATAAACATACCTACCTCTGAGATACCATTACAAAAAGTACAAATCCCTTTTTGGTTACTATTCTTAAACGTCCCTTGTAGACCAATTAATTTATCTTTGTACTCTGCAATGATATATCTCTTACCAGATCCTTTATCGTTCCAAGACAAATATGAGACTTTTTTAAGATCTATATGATCAAAGTCTGGAACTTTTAATTTTTTAACTTTAGGAAATAATTTTTTAACCGTTTTTTCTGTTACTTCTTTAAATGGAATAACATAAGGTCTTAATATTAACAAAAAACGCTCCGCGTCGAGCTTCTCCTTTATTTCAATAAAGGGATTTAATAAATCCATTTGTTGCTTATCAATATCTGGAAATAAATTCAGGATTTTGTCTTGTGAACTATACCTTAGTGCCTTAAGAACTGCTTCATCGTTAACTGAAGCATGTCCATTAACCAAGGTTTGAGCTTGCATTTCGATGAAATTAAATTGATAACTTTTAATAAATGGTTCCACTTTTATCCCCTCTGCTTTAAATTAATGTCATGTAAAATCAACTAGGCTTACGTTTATTCATGTCCTCTTTAAATTTTAAAATAGCCTCCACTGCCCGTTTATATCCACCGGCTTCTCGTAAAGACTTTCCAACTCTTTTACTATTCTCTTTAATCGAAGGGTTTAATAGTACTTGTTCGGTCGTATTTCGTAATGTAAGAGCATCTAGTTCATGGCGATTGAGTTGTAACCCAGCTCCTAATTCTTCAATTCGTTTAGCCACTATCGGCTGATCGCCCATAACAGGAATCACGAGAAGAGGAACACCAAAATAAAGCCCTTCACTGGAACTGTTCATCCCCCCATGGGTAATGAATATATCTGCTTGTTTTAAAATTTCTAATTGGTTTACATAAGGCTGAACTATAAAATTAGAAGGAGCATTATTAAATTGTTCAAGATCTGTCTGCCTTCCTACTGCTAACACCACAGTATATGGACTATCCCTAAATGCTTCAAAACATGCTGTATATAACTCGGGCTGGTGGTTAAATACCGTTCCCATGGAGATAAAAATGAGTTTCTTATCCCGATTTGTCTCCAAACGAATGCTTTCTGTATCATGACGTTTTGCAATAGATGGACCAACAAAAACAAAGGATTCATCAAATTTTTCAGCATCAGGTTGGTAGAGCGTTGAGGTATATACAAGGGTGAGATCGCCGGGACATGTCATCAGATTCTTATTATTAGTAAGAATCACACCATATTGGTCCCTCCATTTTGTTGTAATCTCTTCAATCTCTTGATGTTTGGGGGAGTTTTTATCCATTTCTCCTCTGATGTTCATAAGGGTAGAAAAAATCTTGTCATTAATAGCAAATGTCGTACAAGAAGAAATTTTAGGGAGCTTTAAAATGTCTGCAATAATCCATCCTGCAGCAAAGTTATTATCATAAATTACGTAGTCATATTTCTCACCCTTTATTTCATTTAAAATATTCTCTATCACCTTGTCCATGGACCTTCCCATATGTAACAACGTTTCAAGAGGATCTATTTTCTTCTCCACCCTTTTGGTTGTATGGGAAGGATCTAGGAAATTTTCATAGGGGCGAAATAAAGCACCTGTTTTTTCTATTTTGCCTTTATATTCTTCTACACAGTAATAAACTACTTCTTCCCCTTGCTTTACTAACTCTTCTACTAGTGCAATTGTAGGGTTAACATGACCTTCTCCAGGAAAATTAAAAAATAGAACTTTTCCCATTTAACTGCCTCCCTTTTTAAAAGGTATTTGCTCTCTTCACATTTGCTGTAAATTTTAATAAAGATTATGTATTTTATCTTATTTAAATCATGCCTTCCCCCTTAGTTTACGAACAGAAATACATTTATTAAATAGATAAAATAAATATGAAATAAAATCTACATATTTATACTTTTTATTACGCCTGGAAGAAATCTTCATCTACCAGACGATATAGTTACTCCGTAGTTGGCTTCAAAGATAACATGGCTCCAAAGTATTGTGAAGCTGTAGTAAAGCTGATAAATGCACACAACTCACTAATTTCACGATCCGTGAGAGTTTCCTTCAACACTTGAAAAAAAGATTCATTTATTTCCCCTCTTTGTTTTAAAAAAACTTCTGCAAAACCTACCGCAAGAGACGTTTTTTCATCAAATAAATCTGGGTTAGGCTTTCCTTTTGCTTTACAATATTCGCATCCATTTTTTTGAGCTAATGTTCTTCTAACTTGCTCTTTCAGAGTAGCTGATAAGCTGTTATCCTCTCCCAAAATTTCTCCTAAATTGTTCCAAGCATTCATTATATTTGCGTTATGGCCTAATAGCTGCTGAAAAGGCGTGCTTCCATTGCTAGATAAAGAAATATTTGTCATCTTATTAATCCTCCCTTATTATTTTTCACCCTTTATTCTAAAAGTTCTCAGATCTTTTGAGAATTTAGTTCAAAATAAATAACAGTAAAATAAGATACAAATAGAACTAAAGGTTACTTCTTTTATTACAAATGTAATGTAAAGAACTTATATACATTTAAAAATCTTTCTTTATTAGATCAGTTAACACATTAGACTAGTTGATACATCGGTTGAATTTGGAAGTAAACTGAGCTGGAGATATGATAAAATAAGTTTGAACTAGGTACTATATGTTGGTGCTTCTCTGGAAAGGAAGCACCTTTTTAATCAAATTATCAAAATATTTAATTTCCAATTTAAAAAGGCATTTGCTCTATTTTGAATTTGTATGAAAATGATAAAGAAAGTTAGGATGATTAATTGTGTTTAGGTCCATATGGTGTGCTTTAGAAAATGAAACGCAGAAAATGATTCTTATTATCTCTCCGGTAGTGATTCTGGGAATTATCGCCCTTTTGAATATACATCCTTTAGTAACAATAGCATGCACCCTATTAATAGGTTTATATGGCGGTATATTTTTTGTAGTAAATCTGATTAGAGAGTTTATAAGTAATGTGCGTCACAAGATCAGTTCTATTAATGATAAAGAATAACTTAAAAGCCACTTGTGAAAGTGGCTTTTTGCTATGGTGGAGTTTGTTCCGCGAATCAGTCTTATGTAAACTAAGTTTGTATAGCATATACAGCCTAAAAACAGAAAAAAACTACTGCTTGGAGTGGGGAACAGTAGTTTTTTCTTCGTGTACAGATTATAAGTGTGAATAATTATCTATATTTCGCTTAAACATTCGTTTTACTTCTTCAAAAGCTTTCGTTTGTCCCTCATAAAATATTGAACTATTTAGATCTTTTCTTTTTTCTGCATCCTTAGACCACCTTTCAGACCTTTCAATTAACTTATCAAGTAATTCAACCATTTTTTCATTTCCCATACTTTCACCTGCTTTCAATTTTAATTGAAAATATTTATATAATTTTTGGCAAATAATATGTTCTATAGTTTTTCAATAAATCCTTTAAGAATAAGTGGATGAATATAAAGATGTGATTTTTGAAAAGAGAAAAAAATTAGCAAGTTTAGGTATGAAAGCAATGTTTAGAAAAACTCCAAAAGAATTAAAAAAGTTACCTGTTAAGTTATTTTAAGAACCTATTATTAGGTTCTTTTTTTGATATACAGGGTTAAAGGTCCTTTGATAAAGTTTCCTCAACTTTTTTCATTGCTATAAACGTCGATTACGTTAACTAAACAATAAAAAAGAAATGTTTTCAAAAAATGTTATTATATTGGTTTTATAGAGAAGAACTAAAAAGATTTATTCCCCCTCTCTCTCTTCTTATAAATACTTGTCAATTAGTAAGAAGACCCTATCTATAGTTTGTATAGATAGGGTCTTCTTACTTTTAACTCTTTACGAACGCACTGTATTTTTTACTGGATATCCATAAATTGATCCATCTTTAATTTTAATTTTGTCTTCCCAAGGAAGCTTGTAATTTCCTTCAGCTAAATCTTTAATGAATGTATATGGATTCTCTTTTACTCCCCCAGGAGTAGATACATAACCTCTAGCTCCTAAATTATAAATGTTATTTTCAAGTCCCCATCCTATCCTAGCTTGGTCAGCTAGTTCTGGGTAAACCTCTGCGGTAACAATTTCATAAGGATTTCTGTGACCTTGGACTAAAGTAGTTCCGTCAAAGTTACATACTTGGCCTTCACCAAAATAATAAAAGACTCCATCATAACCTGCTAAATTTACAGACAAAGTGTACATTAGATTCTGCCATGCATTCGAACGGTTAGTCAAAATCCATTGATCATTGACTTGTGTACTATATCCTGAAATACGGATTAATACATTCGCGCCTTTATATGCAGCCTCACGAGCGATTTCAGGAAACATGCCATCATGACAGATACAAACTGCTAATTTACTACCACCCGGCCCGTCACAAACAGGTAAGCCTAAATTACCTGCTTGCCATGGTTCAACTGGTACCCAGGGGTTTAATTTACGATATTTTAATATGATTTCTCCTTGAGGATCAATAATAATTGCTGTATTGTATGGGTCTCCACCATCAGGATCTTTTTCCATAATAGAAAAGACACCATATACTTCTGCTTCTTGGCAAGCACGAGCAAATAGATCCGTTTCTGGTCCAGGTACGGTACATAAGAATTCCTCTGTTGTCCATTTTTTTGTATTCAAACCCTGAGTGCTGTATTCAGGGAAAACAATTAACTCTACTCCAGGATAGCCAGCTTTTGTTGAATGGACTGTTCTAACAATCTCTTTGATTTGTTTATCAATATCAGCTCTTGAATCAACTATTGGTACTGGATACTGGACTAAAGCAGTTAAAAATCCATTTGTTGGTTTTACCATACTTCCAATGCTACCCATAAAAAATCCCCCTTGGACTTGTTTAATTATTATTTTAATAAGAGAACTTATTTAGACAAACTCATCTTACTCTATCCCTAGAATATTTCTAAAAAATCAAGTTTGCCTCTTCTTTATTAATTTATGAACCACATAAAAATACTATATTTTCTGAATGTTTTTTACAACATTTATGTTAAATCATCTAACATTGTTCTAATTTAGGACACAAATACAGTGCAAATTTAGGCTCTATTGCACCAGAACCGAAGGACCGGCCATCCTTCTTGGCTTGGATCGCTTTTTAGCAGAAGCTCGCGGGGTAACAAACTTAATTGGAAATGGTGTGGCAACTCTAGTAATTTCTAAATCTGAAAATGAATTCAAAGCATCTACTCAACAAAAAACAATCAACTAAATGAAGAAGCTGACGAAGGGATATCTAAAAAATCGGGCCTCCTGTTCTTCAAAATGTGATTCAATCTTGCAAATAAAATGACTTATCTTTAAAAAGTTATTTGTTATGAAAAACTATATCGAGAAAGGAAGCCCATCTTGAGTAAATTAATTGTAATGTGTATAATAAGCATCCTTCTTACCTTTAATTGGCGCGTCAATGTTATGGCTGAAACTGAACGCATCCCTCAGAATAATCCACCTACAGTAATGGAATTAGCATTTCTTAGGGGGCTTGGTCCTACCATATTAAATGTCATGAATAAACACGGAGATTTACAACTATTCACATCAGGACGTATAGAGAAAATTGCAAGAAATGAGCAAAGCGATTTTTACGATATTACATTAAGGGTAATCGGATATGAAGGTGCGATTAATCCTCCATACAAATTAATCCGTATGACCCTTAGGCTTCCTGGTGAAAATTATACTGATTATAGTGTCATTCAGTATGAACATAAAAAGATTTCTTCTGATGAATTTAGAAAGTTAAGTAAATTTGTTGACAGATAGAATAGCGAACTTATTAAATTTATCTTTATAAATTATTCAATATTTCAGATTTACTTATAGTGTAAAGTAATCAAAAAAAGCACCCTTAATCAAAATTAAGGATGCTTTTTTCTTTATGATTGCCGATAATATTGCTTATGTTAACTAGATTTGCATACGATATGCATTAAGATTTGATACATCAAGAAGTGTATTTATATAAAAATTCTAAAAATATTGAATTTTATATTCTATAAATATAGAATATAAAGAAAGGAGAGATGGCTTATGAAAATAATGAATTTAAATTCTATGAGAGAAACGTATTCGACACAAATGAAATATTCGATTTTATTTGAAATGGGATTAGGTATCGCTGCTTATACATATTATGATTTTCATCATACGTTAGAAAAACCCACTGGTTATTGGGAGGATATTAAAAACGAGTTATCTTCTACAGTCCAGAAAGAGTTGAACTACACACATAAATACAATACGTGGTTTGCTTTGCTGCAACTTCTCCATTCTAATCATTTTGATTCACTTCAGACCTTCATTGAATTTCTTTATCAACTCCCTGAAAGTAAAGTGCGAAGATATTGTTTACCTTACATTGGTTCTCGACATGAAGAAACTCGAAGAAAAGCTTCTCATAAGGAGGAAGAAGCAATTGCTTCTTTAATGAACAGCTGCAAACACCATAAGTTTTTTCCAGCCTATATTGAATACATTTCAATGGTTGACATTGATGTATTAAAAAAACACTTAAAAATTATATCTGAAGGTTGGTATAAGACCGTTATAGAACCCAACTATACAGAGTTTACAGCCATGTTAGAACGAGATGTTCAACAAAAACGTGCCCTTTATTCAACTTATACATCAGAAGAATTTGTGAAGCATGTGACAGGCATTGATTATCAACCGGAACCATCCATCCATCAAGTTTTACTGATTCCTCAATATGTCTATCGTCCTTGGAACGTAGAAACTACTTTACCAGGAGTTAAAGTCTTTTATTATCCCATTTCTGATGAGAATGTTCATGAAATAGAAGATCCATATTCTCCACCATCTGCTTTACTTCATGGATATAAGGCTCTTGGAGACGAAACTAGATTAAAGATTATTAAGTTACTGACTGAAAAAGATTATTCTCTTCAAGAATTAACGAAAAAGCTTACGATTCCCAAGTCCACTGTTCATCATCATTTGGCTTTACTTCGAGCTGCTTGGATTGTGAAAGTACACAAGTCTCGGTATTATATTCAAATTGAGAATCTCAATTCTCTCCAAGAAAAACTACAACGTTTTTTGGAAAGGAAATAATAAGGTGAAGAAACCTTCACATGTTCTTGCTAACCGTTCCTTTTTATATTTATGGATAGGTGAAAGCATCTCTGAACTTGGAGGTGCGATAGGTGCCTTGTGTAACTCTTTATGGCTATATGAGCTAACTGGATCAAAATCAGTAATGGGAACACTATGGCTAACCTATTTCATTCCATCTTTACTCGTTCAACTCTTTATAGGGCCTATGATTGATCGAGTAAGTCGAAAACACGTTATGTTAAGCTCCCAAGTTATACGTAGTATGGTGTTCTTTTCACCTGTAATTTTAATGTTTTCCGGTCACATGGAGGTATGGAGCTTATTTGTGATTCAAGCGATTCTTGGAATCTTGCAACCTCTCTATGTTCCTGCTGCCTCAGCTTTGCTACCTACAATTGCGGCAGAAAATCAATTAACACAAATGAATGCCTGGATGGATGGAACGGTACGAACAATGAGTTTTTTAGCACCAACAATAGGAGGCATTGTAGCAGCTTATTTAGGAACCTCATCTACTTATATAGTCGTTGGGATGCTTTTTCTACTTAGTGCCATTAGCTTATTTTATTTAAAAGAACCTATGTTAAAACAGCAAGAACAAAAGATTCCTTGGTTAAAGCAAGTACTAGTTGGTTATCGTTATTTTTTTAAGCAAAAACAACTGATATGGTTAGGCTTTTTTACTTCTCTTGTTCAATTTAGTGTGGGGGTAACCATGGTTATTAATGTTCCTTATGTTTTAGAAGAACTGAAAGGAACTTCGTTTACGTATGGGGTGTTTATAGGAGGTTTTCCATTAGGGTACGTAGTGGGTTCTTTCTTAGTCGGTAAATGGGAAAGTAAAGGAGTACGAAGGTATATAATGCTATCAGGTCTATTGATGGGAGGGATATCTTTTCTTCTGTTGGGATTTGTTGAATTTATACCTCTTGCTATTTTATGTGAGTTTCTTGGAGGTGTGTGTTTTCCATTTTTTAATGTTCATCAAACTACTTTTTATCAGAAAACCATTCCTACTCAGTTAATGGGACAAATTTTCTCTGTCCGACTTTTTTTAATACGAGTAACCATGCCACTAGGCGTTTTATTTGCTGGTCAGGTAGTTGAGATATCTGGAATTCGGCTCTTATATATGATAATTGGAAGTTTAATTATCATTCCTGCTTTATTTGCTCTTACTTTACCTTTCTTTTCATTTCTCAATGAGGAAAAGAAGGAATTCTCTAACATGTAAGTAAGTCTTCATAATCAACAAGGACATTAGCTAATTCTTAAAGAATTTTATATTAAAAGTTTTTTGAGTTTAGGAGGATTTTCTTGTATATAAGAGATTATAAGAGGACAGATGAAATTGGTTGGGTCCGATGTAGAGTGTTAGCTTTCTTAGATACTGCATATTTTGATAACGTTCTTACAAGGAAGGAACAATATGAAAATTTGGCAGTTGAACTAGTAGCTATAGAAAATAATCAGGTGGTAGGGCTTATCGATATTGAGTGTGAAATGCAGGCAGGAACAATTTGTTCTAAAAAAGGGAACAATCTTGGAGGTATGGTTTGGCATATAGCTGTTCATCCTGACTTTCGTCGTAAAGGAATTGCCTATCAATTACTTTGTGAAGCAGAGAATCGAGTTAGAAAACTAGGTATTACTTTTCTCGAAGCATGGACTCGTGATGATGATTGGGTAAACAATTGGTATCTAAAAAACAGTTTTGAAGCTAAGACCTCTTATTTTCATGTATTCCTTGAAAGCTCTAAGGAAATACGGAAAGCGATTAATAGCTCAGTGCAAGATTTACACCCAGTTCAAGCATTTGCCCATTATACAGGCACCGAAAAGGAAAAACTTATGAGTGAATATAAAAGAATCCATGAATGCATTTGTTATCAAAAAGAATTACTTAAATAAAAGTATATATTGTCTTCAATATGCTATTTAATATAGCAAGAAAAAAGCCTTCTGTTGATGGGACTGACCCCCTAGAGTGAGACAAATAAAAAACACCTTTAAGTTAAAAAACGGGTATGTAGTACCTAACAATAACTTGGAGGTGTTTTTTCTATGGGGACAAGAGTCAGTTATCCGGTAGAAGTAAAGTTAAAAGCCATTGAAATGAGATTAGCTGGTGTACCTGTAAAAGAAGTATTATCACAACTGAATATTCGTAATCATACCCAATTAAAAACGTGGATGACATGGTATAAAAATGGGGAAATGCATCGATTCGAACAGCCTGTAGGCAAGCAATATTCGTATGGGAAAGGTCCAGAATTTGATAGCGAGACGTCTAAATTGAAGGCAGAGAACCGGCAGTTAAAGCAACAGATTGAGATCTTAAAAAAGTACAAGGAATTGGAAAGGAAGTGGTACCAGAAATTGTAGTGAATGTGGTGGAAGAATTGAAAGGTCAGGTACCTATTTATCAAATTTGTTTACATCTTGATATCCCTCGATCTACTTACTATCGTTGGAAGCACCATAAACAACGGGCTACATTAAAAAAATGGATGGAACAACAAGTGGGTGAACAATGTCATAAACACAAGTTTCGATATGGCTATCGAAAGATTACAGCATTACTCAATCGAACGATGAAGATTAATCATAAGTTTGTGCAGCGTACCATGCAGAAGTATGGTTGGCAATGTCGTGTAAAACGGAAGAAACGTCAGCGAACAGGGCAACCTTATCAGGTTGCAGAGAATGTATTAAATCGTGAATTTCGAGCTGATCGTCCACTTCAAAAACTAGTTACGGATATTACCTACTTGCCTTTTGGACCTAAACAGTTGTATCTTTCAAGTATTCAAGATTTATTTAACGGAGAAATCATTGCGTATTCCATTGGTGATTGTCAAAACGTAGCGTTTGTTTTAGATACGTTAAGCCAACTTCCTTCTTTGCCTGAAGGATGTACGTTGCATAGCGATCAAGGTTCTGTGTACACATCGTATGCTTATCAACAAAAAATCAAAGAAAGAGGCATTACCATGAGTATGTCCCGCAAAGGGACTCCCGCAGATAATGCCTCTATCGAATCGTTTCATTCCTCGCTAAAGTCTGAAACGTTCTACCTTGACGAGTTGACATACACTACGACCACCATCGTAGAGCAAACCGTCAAAAACTATATTACTTACTATAACAATGCCCGTATTCAAACAAAACTAAACAACCAGTCACCTGTACAATATCGGCAACTGGTCGTTTAAAAGGTGTTTTGATCCCTGTCTCAAAAACAGGGGTCAGTCCCGATAGGAGAAGGCTTTTTTTATTCAATTAAAAGTTAATCGGCTTTTTTCTCTAGTACGACTTTAATAGCCTTTGCTAGCATTTTTGCTGTACGTGTTTCTTCCTTTAATGTATTTTCTACTCCTCCAATGTTCACCATAATTGATCCCCCATGTAGATCCTGATTATAGGAGGGAACGCTAGCTATTCCTTTATCTTTTTGAACAACTCCTCTAGATACGCCAGGATAAAGTTCATTTAATGCTTTATCTAACTCGATAGCCAGTTTTGTGTTCTCACTTGTATAGGGCTGATTTTTATAGATAATAAACAAGACTGTTGCAACATTTTTGCCATCTACTTTGGTTGTAGTAGACTGCCTATTCTTTATTTCACCATCTCGGTGAACGTCTAATAACAATTGTACATTTGGGTATGTTTTGATGGCTTCCTTTACAGAGTTTCGAGAAAGTTCATATATCTCCTTGTATTCCATCTCCTTCTTTAACAATTGCTTCACATAATCCGTCGTGTTGACTGCTGCGGGTATAGATTCCTTATTTAAATAGGTGCCTAATTTCTTACCTACTGTTCGAACATTCTTTTTTGAATTATATCCTGCAACTTCTTTTATTTCAAACGACTCTTGGCTATGGGTTTGATAAATAAATACTTTAGTTTCCTTATTTGTCGCTGAAGTTTTACTCGCAGTTCCCAAGCTATTATGACTAGCAGATCGCTGTACAGGAGGACTGACTTGATTTAGAGTGGTTATGACTAAAATAGCAGCAATAGCCACTGCCATCATACTAGGCCAAAGCATTCTCCATACTTTCTTCTTCTCTCGCTTTGAACGAAGCTTTCTTGCTTCATAAAGGAGTTTTTTTCTTGTTTGATGAATATATTCTTGATCTGGTTTCAATTCGTCACTTTCTTTTAATAAACGGATCCATTCTTGCTCAGTTCGTGCTCTCATGCTTCCATTCCTCCCACTCGATGTGTAATAACGTTTGTAGTTTTTTTATGGCCCTAAGATACGTCACTTTTACCTTTGATTCTGAGTAACCTAAAACTTCGGCTGTCTCTTTAATGGATAGTTCATTTATGGCACGAAGAATAAAGACTGCCCGATAGGTAGGCTTCACTTTAAGTAAAGCTTTCTCCACCATTTGTCTTTCTGTTTTTATCTCCATCCATTGGGAAGGCGATCTTTCTGAAGATATTAGTTGCTGAAAGTAAGAATCCTTAAATAAATGATAGAACTTTCTTCGACGATGTTGATCAATTGTGACATGCTTAGCGATAGATAAGACCCAAGATTTAAGTGGATAAGACGAATTGTAGGTAGGAAGAGACTTTAATACTTGAATAAACGTTTCTTGAGTTAGGTCCTCTGCTTCACTCTTATGACCTGTAAAGCACATAATAAAGCGATATACGTCTAAATAGTAACGATCATAAATTTGAGCAATACGCTGCTCCTCATCTGAGTAATGATTCACCAATTTCCCTCCTTATTCCATGCACCCTATATTCGCATGAACGAGAGCAAAAGTTACAGTTTTTAGTAAATTTTAATTTGTTTATTTGTAGTTTTAGATAGAAGGAGCAAAATACCTTTTTGAAGCAAAAAAATAACCCTTTGCTACAAAAGCAAAGGATTTTCAAATTTATTGGAATAGGGGGGAATACTTTAATAGTCTGTCCAACATTATAGATACGTATACTTGTAGTCTGTTATTTATTTTTAATAACTATAATTATGGTAACTAGACTAACACTCTTACATACCATCAATTAGGAGGGAAAAGCTATGAAGCAATTTGAATTAAAGCGAGTAAAAGACTTGTTAAACATTGATTTAACAAACTTAATTATAGAAAGTAAAAAGGAAGGTTTTCTTTTTCTAGAGAGATTAATCAATGATTATAAAAATGGAACCAACACCTTCAGTAAGCCAGGAGAAATCTTATATGGTGTATTTAATCAAGAAGGTTCAGTAATTGCTATTGGCGGAATTAATAAAGATCCTTTCTCAACGAATGAACGAATTGGGCGTTTGCGAAGATTTTATGTTTCTAAGGACCATCGAAGAAAAGGTGTTGGTAAAAGATTAGTAACAAGGATATTAAAGGATGCTAGCGAGCACTATGAGAGTATAGTTCTCTACACAGACACAGAACATGCTGATAAGTTCTACACTTCATTAGGGTTTATAAAAGATAATAGTGTTTCAAAATCAACGCATTCTCTAAATCTATAAGGTATTAATACTGAGAAAATCCATTATTGGAAGTGTAGAAGTGAGGTATCTATAATAGGAATTACACAAACTTGTAAGGTTAGGGAAGATAAAATGGTTCAGATAAGAATGGCAACACTTAATGATTTAGAGAAACTGGTATATATTGATTCTGAAGTTATCGGTAACAGAGAAAGGGAAGCAAAGCTAAGGGAGTCCATTAAAGAAAATAGATGTTTTTTAGGACAAATAGAAGATCAGATCGCCGGTTTTCTAGTGTATCATAAATATTTCTTTGGCCACTTGTTTATAGATTTAGTGATTGTACGCCCGACACTACAACGACATGGTATTGCAAAAACGCTTATGAAGTATGTAGAAAATGTTTGTCCCACTAATAAGATTTTTTCATCAACAAATAAATCAAATAAAAAAATGCAAAAAGTCTTTAATTCACTGAATTATGTTAGAAGTGGATGCATTGATAATTTAGATGATGAAGACATGGAAATCGTGTTTTTTAAGAAGGTTAGTAACTACCAATAAGAGACCTTGAGGTTTCAGGTTTTTTAGTGCCCAAAATATGATTTATGTTGACTAGAGATAATAGGGCAGGAAAGTTTAATAAGTGTATGGAAGACTACCTATGTGAGGTGAAAATAAGAATGAATGATTACTATGGAGAGCTTTGTACGAGATTGTATGAGGGTGATAAATCCTCTGCAAATAAAAAAGAACTTGAGTTTTATCTTTCCTTTGTTAAAGACGAAAATATGAAAGTATTAGAACCGATGTGTGGGAACGGCAGAATGCTCCTTCCATTTATGCAACAAGGAATTGATATTGAAGGGTTCGATATTTCTAAAGATATGCTTAAAGCATGTATAGAAAAATCTGAAAGAATCAATCTGAAACCAAATGTATGGTATCAAAACATTGAGGATTTTAAAAGTAACAAAAAGTATGATCTTGTTATAATACCTTTCGGTTCCTTTTCGCTGTTAGCAGATGATGTAGCTGTTAAGAGTCTTCGAAATATGAAAGCAGTCTTAAAAGACGATGGTAAATTACTTTTAACTATTATAAAGAAAAAGAATGAAATTGAAGAACTTTCAGATTGGACTGAAACGAATAGAGTATCTTTCAATAAAGAAACTGTTATTGTCTATAAAAAGAGTTTCTACGATAAAAGAACGAGCCTTTTGAATACTAAGATAAGATATGAATTACTGCAAAGGGACGAGATAAAAAAGGTGGAGATGATGGATTTACCCCTTCGACTTTATGGCCCAGGAGAGTTTGAAAGTATCCTTAACCCTAATGGATTTAACAACTTTACTATTCATGAAGTAAAAGATGGCTATGGAGAAGGTATCTCATTTTATGTCTATGAGTGTGGAACATCGATATAAATATTGTAAAAGCCTTTTGTAATTTAAAGGGCTTTTTTAACAGTTAGTCAAATGCTTTGTTAAAATAAAGCTAAGAATGGGGGCCTTTATGAAAAGTTCTCTTAGTTGTTCAGTAACGATTGATTTAGATGATGGAGATGGAGAGATTATTGTTTCAGATAAGAATCAGAATTTGATTATTTCTATTGGACTTGCTGCTATTACATTGCGTAATTTCTTTTCTGACTTGAATGCTTTATATACATATAAGAAGACTAAATTTAAGTTAGAGCATTATGGAAGTGCTGATTATTATTTATTTGTGAGGGATTCGAATGTGATAAGAATTGAGGAAGTAAGGAAACCTGGCGGCAGGGATATATATAAATTTAACCTTATGGATTTTCTTTTCTCATTTGAGCAAGGATTTCAGAAATTTTTTACAAAGCTGAAGAAAGACGGAGTGCTTCCTTTAGATGATGGTATGGATGACTTTATGTACCCTGTAAATAAAGATGTTACGGATTCATTTAATAGTTTCTCCAAAAACCTAAAGAAATAATTGATATACAGAAAAACTCTAGAGTATTAACTTGAGAGTTTTTTTATTAATTGAACTTTCTCTGTTAAGTAAATACTAAAGCACTTCATTAAAATTATTAGTTTTATTAATTACACTTACTGACGACAAATACAAAGTTTTTCTACAAAAATAGGTAAATACTAAAGGTTTTTTAGCTAAAGTACTTTAATATTTACTTAACGTTATATAGTTTCCGTATATTTTTCTCTTTATAACATATATACTTACCACAACGTTCTCCTCGACTAATATAATCTTCAAATGTAGTGTTTCTGACTACAATATGACGACTACATTCATCTGCGATTTATTTCGCAATGGACCGTGTGTCAAAGAAGAACGTAATGGGGAGCAGTGGGAGCATGACAAATTGTATGCTTCAATCCTTAAACAGAGTGAAAATAAAATAGAAGAAACTCGTCATAAAATAAGCATGTATCTTAAATAGTAAGATACATGCTTATTTAACAAAAATCGAGTCAGTTATTAATCTTTCCAGTTTTATAACTTGATATACATTATAGTGAGGGATTTTGCAGTGAATGACTCATTATCCATCTTGAACGGAGTCCGTTTCATCATAGTGCAAATCTCAGCATTTATCTTAATGATGACCCTTTAATCTATCAGAATAAGAGCTTATGTTTGAACATCTTCTAAAGACTATGATATGTTTTACATATACACACTATATGTGCAGTAAGAAATGAGGTACTTAAACATGAATAAAGCTGAATTAATCGATGCAGTTACAACAAAATCAGAACTAACGAAACAAGATTCGAGAAAAGCTGTAGATGCGTTGTTTGAAACGATTTCTAATACACTCGCAAAAGAAGAAAAAATTCAATTAATTGGATTTGGTACATTTGAGGTACGTGAACGTGCAGAACGTACAGGTCGCAACCCTCAAACAGGTGAAGAAATGACCATCCCAGCTTCAAAAGTTCCTGCATTTAAGCCAGGAAAAGAATTAAAAGAAGCTATTAAATCGCTATAAATTGGAGATTAATTATAGAGATGGAAACATCGAATCCAATTTTATTATGGTGTATGTTCTCAAAAAACTACCTCGGGTAGTTTTTTTGCATTTAAAAATGTATATTTTATGCTTTTTTAGTTTACATAACAGCAATTATCGACAATAACAAGCTAAAAATCCCTTTTTACTTAACGCAAATCTATCGTTTTTTTCTAGGGCTTAAAATTAATTTGATCCCTGTTCTTTCTTCATTATCGATTAAAATATTTGTAAACCCAGGAACAACAACCAAATCAACACCACTAGGAGCTACGAATCCCCTTGCAATCGCAACGGCCTTAATCGCTTGATTTAAAGCGCCGGCTCCCATTACTTGAATTTCTACATTACCTCTTTCTCTAAATACGGCTGTAATTGCACCTGCAACTGAATTTGGATTTGATAGTGATGATACTCTTAATATAGTATCCATATAAAGTGCTCCTCCTGTTATTTAATCGATTTATTTGATCATTGGAACGAATGTAATTGACGTATCTTTAAATCATATTCATATCCCGATTAAACCGAACTATTAAACCGATTCCTAGTTGGGTGCCTCAATTAAAGGATTTAAGACATACAGCTCTTAACTTTTGTTTATTTCCCGACCATTCCCATGATAAATGGAGTAAGATCACTCAACTTTGTTTTATCGCTAAGAACCTTCAAAAAAACAGTAGAGACATGTTCTGGTATAGGTGTTCGACTATCTACAGTTGCTGTCAAAAAATAATATAAAAAATCAAAATGATTTCCTCTTCTCATGGCATCACTCAAATAATGAGCATATAGATTATTATTTAATAGCTTCCTCTTTACGACTGTTCCAAAATCATACAATTCATTAACAGTTGTATTCACAAGGAATTCCTCCTTCAAAAATTCAGACGGTTAAAAACCGGATACCACATAGTTACTATAAACTGAACGAAAAAACTTTTTAACTGTGTGTAGAAAAAACACTCTACTATCTATAATGAAAATACTACGTAATATTGCAGGTGGAAGCTGTTACATGAGTGTATTATATTAGAAAACGGGAGTTTGTATGGATACGCGTAGAAGATAGTGAGGAAGAGAAAAATTATCTCTGTAGCAAAGGATTGTTGATCCCATGAGCAATTTAATTAGCTTGATTTGATAATTTTTGCACTAATACCATATTAAGATGACTAAAAAGAAATCATTGATAAACTAATAATTAGACTTTCTCCTTACCAGCTTTAAAGAAAATTAGGAGGTTTTATTTTATATATATTCCTTTTTAAACTAAATTCCCCTGCTCTATTTCTTCTAGTAAATCTTTAATCTGTTTACATAAATTAATCCTCAAATTTAACATTACGCTTTCTTTTGACGCTCCCTATAAAAAGATTTATAACAGCAATAGACGACCTATTCATTCAGATCAGAATCATAAGGTCGCCTACATTATTTTCATTTTCATTTCTTATCCTTCCAATTTGCTTTATTTATAGGTTTATTCTTTCATATTTTCATCTTCTAACTGTCTTAGATTCTCATCGTGACATTGTTTAAATAAATAAATAAGTAAGGTACGAACATAGTTCAAATCGGTCCTCCTCAATAAAATCAGGCTATATTTGTTTGTTTTCTCTCATCATTCCTCCTCCTTTTTCATTTCACTTTTATATCTTTATGGCTCCCTAACTAGAAATCTCTTATACATATAAAGTAACCATTTATCATAAAAACAGAGAAAATTCTTTACTAAGTTCAAATCAGATAAAGGAAATCAATAAATGTCTTCAATACCGGATAAACGAATAAAGAAAATATTTTGTTTTTCATCTTTTAAAGACAGGGTCTGTTCATGGAGATTAAGGTTATAAACACGGCCTTTACACGTTTGTAATGACCCATTTTCATAATAATTAACCGTAATTAAACCATTTTTGACTAGTTTTTTCAAAAACATAGATTAACCCTCCTCTTAAAGAATGAATTGTGATTAGCAAAAGCTTAAAAAGATAGGTCTTGGATTGCTGGATTAACTATATGATACTCTGTTTCTAACTCATGTAATGTTAATTCATAGAGCTGTTTGTTTCCTTTTTTATAGATTCCTAAATGGATTAAAGAATCTATAATCGAGTTTTTTTTACGTTGTATGTCAGAATAGGTCTGTTCGCTCATTATCCCACCGCCTAAATTCAAAATGGTCTTTCGTATGATTGTCCAACTACTTTAATTCATTATAAAGCATGCCAGTTACAAGGAAATGAAAATGAAGTTAAAATGGTGTAATAAATAAGTAAATTTGATTACATAAGTGAACGCATATTTCCTACCTATTTACTTTATAATCAACTTTTATGGCCTCACTCAATAATATAATATCCCTATGAATTTCACTTTTAATCAGTTCCTTTTCACAATTCTTGTATTCTTCTCTCAAGCGATTCACTTCTCTTCTAAATAACAAAAGATTGTGTTCATTATGCATTGTAATAAACTCCTTATAAAAACTAACATTAAATACATTATGTTAGTTTTCTCCTGTATATAAAATACTTTCTACAAAACTTCCTATTAATTTACAAAAATTCTAAATTATCATCAAATAATTTTACTCTTTTCAAATAAAAATAAATGCAAATTTCCACAAAATCTTTCGTTGATTTGAAGTAGAGACCGATTTGCATGATAGAAAATATCTGAAACATCATGCTAAAGAACCCTTTTATTGAGGTTTTTTGGCAGCTTATAAAGCTGTAACTTCCTGAATGGTCATAAAATACCGAATTTGTGGAGCATTATTTGATATTAAAAAGTAAAATGAGAAATATTTTTCTAAACGCATGTAGAAAAATACTCTATTTTTTTCTACGAATCATTACATGTGTATTAGAAGTGATTTAGCTCATAAAACGTTTTAGTCAGGTAGGAGGGCACTCGTGAGAGGGCCTTCCTACCCAACTAAACAAAATTTGGACGAATATTTATTTTGATATGAATCATGTACAGTACGTTACTTATCATTTCCTTATTTTTGTTTAACATTGGATTAATAGGGTAAATTTTCTAAGGATCATCTAAAAATGAGGAGGAGATAGAATGAGAAAAGCGAAACAAGCTGCTGTGGCTTCTGCATTAGGGTTAGCTGTGTTAGCGACACCCCTAACTCTACCGTCTTTAGGAGATGATACTGGTTCTGCACAAGCAGCAGAGGTTGGAGGAGAAGTCACCGTTGATCCTGTAGCGATTGGACAGGCTATTGATGACGTAAAAAAATCAGCTGATAACCGAAGTGGATTCGTCAAGGGAGCGATGGAAAAAGCATTCTTTGAATCGGGTCAGCAATATAATGTAATGGTGATGAATTTGAGTCAAGGTTATAATTCAGATCAATTACAAGGTGTACAATATTTTGATACAGTAGATTACGATGGTATTACGTATGGAGTCTGGATATTTGAAGAAGGAACATTTATTAATGAAGGTGATGGAGGCTATGATAACTGGGCCTTTAGAGGATGGTTTGAACGCACAGGAGATGACGAGAAAACCGTCAATTTTCATAGACCTTAATTTAATATAAAGATGAAGATCTTAAAAGAATCTATTAGAGCAAATAATAAGAAGATCCTTCACCTTGATGGTAAAGGCTCTTCTTGTTATATAAGTTTTTACCATGTACTATCACAAACATGCTTGTTTTTGTGACGGGTGCCTGAGGCTGTAGAAGTCCCTACTATACGAGTAATCATTACATAGATGGTATCTATATTATTTTTACAAATACTAAATAGATGATAGTATAAAGAATCATAAGCTAAATCTAATATAGAAAAGGTGATGAAAATCATAACAAAAGATGTAACTCAATCTACGCTCGCAAAAGAATTTGTTGCTTTACCTACGCCGTGTAATGATGTTGTCTACTATCCTGCTAAGTTGGCTGACTTAGCAACTGAAGAAAGATACACAGTTTTCCAAACTCTTAGTCAAAAAAGTGGCCTAGCTTATCTCGCTGTTACCCAGCCTGGTACAGCTAAGATTGTACTAGCAGGATCTAAAGATTTCATAAATGAAGTATATCAAGCCATTCCTTGGTCTCATTATGAAATAGCAGATGAAGATAACAAGTTCGATTACAAAGAATCCCTTTCATTGCAAGCTTTAGAAGATTATTTTACTTATCTTAAAGAACAGTAATACATCTTATGGATACAACTATTGATGATTAAAAAGACCCTCTACCTTATTAGAGGGTCTTTTAGACTAAACTAGTAAAGAGTGCTAGTTGGCAGGCACCTTTTATTAAATAAAAAATCACTGTAAAGATGATTTGAATTCACTATGATCGTGTAAGCGAAGAACCTCACGTAGCAGTTCTATTTGCTGATACATTCTTTCTTTCGTTAAAGGATCTGTACAGGTAGGATAATCTTTAGTTAAATTTGAAAGATCCCTCGTAAATAATAGCACTTCATATTTATCTAGCATAAACAGCCCTCTTTTCTCACAAGCAGTTTATAACAATACAATATATTTTATATATACCCTTAGGAAAAAATGACTAACTATTCGTTGTTATCCAAATTACTACAATTATTTCACTGAAAAAGTAGTAGGATAGATATAATTAAGTTCACTGAAAATGTAGAGGTGAAGTTTGTATGTATTTTGGGGACTATATCTATCATCTTTTAGCTCTTAGTGGAGGCGTGCTAGTAGGTGGAGTTATAAGTTGGGCCACTACGAACATCTTGAAGACTAAAAAATATAGAGATAATTGAAATGGATAATACAATAAAAACTACCTCGATACAGAATGCTCCAACAAGCGAGGTAGTTTTTATCAGGATTGACAATTATAAAGTACCAAAATATAACCGCAAGTAAATCGTAACATGTTTTACTCGTAAAGACTATTTTTCACCATACAAACATATGATAAATGGTGCCCTTCTTATACATGGATCTTTCATACACCTATGAAGAAGCCGTTAGCATAATAAAGATGTATAAAAAGCTGCATACTCCGGAAAAAGAATCCTTAGTAGAACCGGTCAGTCCCCGTTCTACTTTAAGGGTTCTTTTTTGCATACGAATAAATTAGATGGACAACGAATTTAAATATAAAGTTTATAAAATGGCCTATAAAGTTAAAAAAGCACAAACCACTATATATGGTTTGTGCTTTTTTGGCTAAGGAATAACAATAAGAAAAGATTGTCTAATAACATGGTAACAATTTAACGCTTTAAAGTAAAACTTGAAGTCATTTATTTTATTGTACTCGGGAACATCAATAATTTTGTGTTAATACGAATATTCCTCAATATAAAGAGATAATTAGTTATTAATTAATCAATCAATAGAGTATGCCTAAATGATAGTTGAGGAGAGGGTTGATTTTACTGTATAATTTAACTATCATATAGACTTGTCTTTTAATTATTGATTTTGAGGAGGTTTTTTATGATTTTTGGGTATGCACGTGTTTCAGCCTTTGATCAACTTTTAGATTCGCAGATTGAACAATTGAGAGAGGCAAACGTCGATCGAATTGTACAAGAAAAAGTATCTGGTATTCACCATCAAAAAGAAGAATTAACACAATTGCTTGATCAATTAGTAAAAGGTGACACGTTGATGGTGACAAGAATGGATCGTCTAGGAAGAAATACGAAACAATTATTGGAACTTATTGAAGAATTAGAGGCACGAGGTATTCATTTAGTGATTTTAAATTTAGGTATCGATACACGAACACCTTCAGGAAAATTCATCTTAACAGTTATGTCAGCATTTAGTGAGCTTGATCGGACAATGATTAAAGAAAAGCAACAAGCTGGAATTGCCATTGCAAAAAGAAAAGGTATATATAAAGGAAAGAAACAGAAATTTACGTTAAAGCATGATGGAGTAAGGCATGCTATCGAACTACATGAAACCACTAATAAGCCTGTAAAGGAAATCTGTAAAATCACAAATATAAGTGAAGCTACTTTTTATCGCCGGTGAAAAGAATATCAGAAACTAAAAAATGCGGTGTCTACGGGAGAATAGTAGAAAGAATTTTATTTTTCACTACATAAACAGCTATCTATAGTCGATTAAAGTAAAGAGGATTAACTATTTAGTTGTAATATAGTGGATGGTCACTATAAAATAGAGTATTAAGCTTAAAACAAACGGTAAATGATAAAAAGTATTTATGTAAGGAGGTACTATGATGAAAAAGTCTATAGCAGTTCTGCCAGAAGAGTGGATGAAACTAGTAAAAGATGCAATGAATTCAAATGTGAGTAAAGAAGAATTTAAACAGTTTCTAGAAGCAAAATCTTAAGATAACACGGTAATAAAAAACATTAGATAGCGTGCCTATCTAATGTTTTTTATTATCACTAGGTTTGTTTATTATCTAAGAATGCTTTTACTTCTTTAACCGATAACCCTACTTCCTTAGCCTCTTGGATAAGTCTAATCCATTCTTGGTCTAAATGTGACGTTATTACTTCTTTTTTACTGTCCATAAACATAAATTCCTCCAGATTTTCAGGAGGCTCAGCTGTCATAGTCAATTGACTTTAGACCTGTAGCTTTGCGTCCTAGCTTTTCAACTAGTTTGCCTTTATCTGAATGTGTATATTTATATAAAATATTACTACATAATGGATGTCGAAGTATGCCGAAATGAGTATTCCTATAATTATTTTCTGAATTAAACAACTATTTCTAACTCCAAAAATAATGCTGAGAGTTATCAGCTAGGAAGAGACGTAAACCAAGCGTACAATAAGGCCTTGTATTTTTAATAAGTCTAACAAGGCTTGTTTTTTAGATTAAATAGAGGTTTTATCATTCGTTTTTTTACCGTATAAAAAGGTGTGCTTTTTGACAGTAGACACTCCATCAAAAATAGGGAATATTTTTGTTGACACGGATTTATCCTAATGTTAGGGTAAATGCGATAATTTCAAAAACAGCTAATAATCATACCATTATATTTGTTAATATTTTTGAAATGTTAGGTTTCAATTTTAATTCATTCATTTAACTTATAGGAGGAACAATAATGGAAGTCAAAATCATTCATACAAGTGAACAGGCAAAAGGTGAATTTGATGGTGGCAAGATTATAGAACAAAAACCCATTGGGTTTTCTGGTGAAGGATCTGTTATCAGTCGACTTGGTCCTTTATTCTACTGGGCATGGGGGCAAGCAAAAGGAGCAGGTGGAATTGGCGAACACCCTCATCAAGGGTTTGAAATTTTAACCTATATCCTGTCAGGTAAAGGTTTTCATAAAGATTCACTAGGAAACCAAAGCGAGGTTGACGCTGGAGGTGTACAACTTATGCAAACAGGGTCAGGCATGTGGCATGCTGAAGGATCAGATGGCCCTGCAGAAATGTTTCAAATATGGCTTGAACCATATTTAAATGATGCAATCAAGCGTACACCAAACTATTCAAAATATAAAAACGAGGAATTTCCTGTCATTCAAGGAGAGGGTGTAACCATTAAAACTATACTTGGAACTGATTCGCCAATTAATCTGATAACAGATGCCTTTATGTACGATATAGAAATTTCTAATAGCTCAAGTTATCAGCTTACACTTACTCCAAATCGAACCATTGCAGGACTAGCTATAAGAGGTGATGGAGGCAAGATTGTGCAGCAAGAGCTCTCTTTTGATAAAAAAGATTTTATTATTATTCAATCTGAGAAAACTGAAACCATTACAATCAAGCCTAAGGGAGATAGTCTTCGCATTGTGTTTATAGAAATTCCAACTCAAGTCGAGTATCCATTGTATCCAAAAGATAGATAGTTTCTGTTTTTGATTCCAACTTCAAAGAGGTGTAAATTGCATGGATTATAAACAAGAGAAGAGCCAATTAGATTTAAGGCTATTTCGAATCTGGATGAAAGCAAATAAGGCTGTATTTGAAAATATTCGGAAGGATATAGAAAGTTATAGTATCAGCCCTGAAAATTTTATGGTACTTGAATTGCTTTATAACAAAGGTGCTCATCCTATTCAAAAAATCAGTGAAACGCTATCTATTCCAAGTGGAAGCATTACTTACGTCGTGAATAAGCTTGAAAAGCAGGGACTTGTAGAAAGAAAACCAAATCCAAACGATAAGAGGGCGTTTAATGTCACTTTGACTGAAAACGGAGAAGTTTTGTTTAGTGAAATGTTTGCCCAGCACGTTACAACAATCTCAGAAAATTTTTCATTTGTAAGCAATGAAGAGAAAGAACAACTGGTAGGTTTATTAAAGAAAATAGGAATTGGTGCACAAAGTTTACAAAAATAAAAGACAAAGATTAAGAGGAGAAATGATAAATGAAATGGGTTTTACGTATTATTCAAGGATTACTTGTAGTTGGCTTTTTCGCTTTTGGTACAATGAAACTTACAGGAAATCCTATGCAAGTTCACACATTTGAAGGTTTTGGTTATCCATTAGGATTGATGTATTTTGTAGGTATTTGTGAAATTGTAGGGGCTATTGGACTTTTGGTTGGTTTCTGGAAGTCAAGAATTGCTTTATTAGCTTCTGGGGGACTTACTTTACTGATGGCTGGCGCTGTATTTTCACATTTTAAAGCTGGTCAAGGTATAAATGTAATGATGCCTGCCTTAATCTTCTTTGCCCTAAGTCTCTTTGTTTTGATTAGAATAAGGAAAGTTGAATAATAAATATGAAACAGACATATTTATTGTTGTAATTAAACGTATAGTTACAGTTGCAAAATGGTTAAAAAAGCGAATCAATACTAAAAAATAGAGCTAATCGACAATGTTCGATTAGCTTTTTTTATCATGGGGAAATTAGCCCTTATTTAAGAATGGAGCGTGTTTATAGAGTAACAAAAATCTAATTTCTTAATTTTATGCTGAGAAATTGAACTTTTCAATAGTTTTCTTAACGTTGTAAATATGCGTTTTGCTGGCGGTACCCCTACATGAACTTGAATAACTTCTCTAAACAGGAGCCATACTAATCTCATGCTAAGAAAGAAGGAGGATGTATCAATGGCACTTGTACCATATGATCCATTTAGACAACTATCTAATATGAGAAAAGATTTTGAACGCTTCTTTTCTGATTTCCCTTCCACTCTGGGGACAGAAACAAATTTTGGAGAAATTCGAGTAGATGTCCATGAAACAGAGAATGAAGTTGTGGTTACTTGTGATATTCCAGGGCTGCAAAGTAAAGAAGATGTCAATGTTACAGTGGAAAACAATACACTAAGTATTAGTGGATCTACCACTCGAACAAATGAAGTCAAAGAGGAAAATATGCATCGAAAAGAACGTTTTTTAGGCCGTTTTCATCGTTCTGTGCATCTTCCAAGTTCTGTCTCTAACGAAGGGACAAAAGCATCTTATAAAAATGGAGTTCTAGAAGTTAGAATGCCTAAATTAGCAAAAGATGAAACAAAAAAAATTGATGTGGACTTTCATTAAAAAAGTAAAAGGAGCCAAAAGTGGCTCCTCTTTTTATTAAATTAAAGCGTTTTTTAAACATTTGTGACTGCTAAATAAAAGTGGCTCTTTCTCACTTTTGGTGAAGGTAAACGTCGCTATATGTCAAAGACATGCATTATTTTTTCAGAAAAACAACTCTACCTATAATAATGGTATGAGCACTCGTTTTTTCAACAGCTCATCACTTGCCCGACCATACATCATACGTTTTAACATCTTCACACGATGTATATGTCCTTCAGATAGCCCATTACTTAAAGGATCAACACAAGCAGCCATTACCCCTTGTAAATCTTTTTCTATATAGGTTATAAAGGTATCGAGAGCTGGAAACGAATACATTTTACATGTTTCAATCCAACCAGGTATGCCTTGATTACTACGTTTACTCACGATGTTTCTAAATTTACGTGTCACTTCAAATAATTGTGGTATTAATGGAAACTCTTTTAAACATGCCGAAGGTAATGAATCTAACCAGTTTCTATTCTTTTCACTCCATATTTTCCACAGTAGGGAAGCTCTAGACAAAGAATGCGTTGTGGCACTGGCTCTATATTCATGACGAATTCTCGAAACGGCTTCATTTAAAGTAGAGCGACATCCTGTATAGCCTATCTTTTTAAGTTCTGCCTCCATACGACTCGTCGTCCACCCAGATAGGTTCCATTGACGTAATTGATTTAGGAATGGATCTAATAGTCTTACACGACTAATAGGCTCTTTTTTCTTGCGTCTTAAATCTTTATAGACCGTATTACGTGAAATATGCATTTGACGCGAAATCCAAGCAATGGATTTCCCTTTTTCTTTCCACTCTTTCACTTCTAAGGCGCGTTGCCAAACTTGCTCAGCATACTGATGGCGTTGAACATCTGTCTTGCGGATAATAAGTGGTTCTGTTGTAGGATTTTTATATTCTGTTTTTCTCCATATAGATGGAAAAGATTGTTGTAAGGTCTCTCGAATTGCTGTAAATAAACCTTTCAGAATATGCCAACGGTCCGTAATCTGATAAGCATGAGGCAGCGCTTGAGAGATAGCCTTAGCGTATGTGAAAGAACCATCACGAGTCACCGTTTGAATCGTTGGATGCTGTTCGAGCCATTTTACGACTGTTTCTTTATCTCTCCCATTTAAAATAGCGATGGGTCTTCGGGTTTCTTGATTGATAATAATCGTACCGTAACGACAACGCTTCTTAAATGCAAAGTCATCAATCCCAATATGAACCGGCGGTTCATAAGAAGGCAGCTTCAATTTATGAAGCAGGCGTAAAAGCGTATGATGACTGGTTACAATACCTAGATGCTTAGACAGCCGAGATGCTACTTTGCAGCTCGTAGATAGTGCGATTGACTTTAACATCTCTTGTAAACGTTTGGTTTTGCGTTGATAGGTCCCTAACCACGTAAATCTTTCTGTAAAAATAGCTTGTGGGCAACTACAGTCATCGCAAAAAAACTTACGTGTTTGTATCTTTATATATGTTGTTTTACCATACGCCGGTACATCCTGAAGGGATCGAACATATTGGCTATGAATACGGTGAGATAGAGTATGACAAGACGGACATATACAAGAGGAATGTTTAGATTTTACTAGATACATATAAGATTGATCTTCTTGTATAACTCGTAAGCATTCTATATTAGTGAAAGAAGAAAAAGGCATGTTGAGATTCGCTCCTTTTTATTTCACTATATCATCTATAAAGCACCTTCACCAAAAGTGAGAAAGAGCCATAAAAGTGAACAAATTTTGCTCATTTAGTGTGAACACTTTTTTTCCAGTTAAAGACGTGCACTTTATATGGAGAGGCGTACATGATAGCCTTATGTAGGCAGTATAACCCTTGTTATGACGGAATTTTTCTGAAAAATCAGTACGTAGAGGCTCCATGTCAATTGACAATGAGCACGTTCTATTTTCCAGAAAAGTGTTAACTCTTATTTAGCATAAAGTGTTCACGTAACCGGCTCTTTCTCACTTTTGGTGAAGGCAGGCGTCGCCGTGTGTCAAAGATATAAGTTGTTTTTTCAGAAAAACAATCCTACCTATAATAATGGAATGAGCACTCGCTTTTTCAATAATTCGTCACTTGCGCGACCATACATCATACGTTTTAACATCTTTACACGATGTATATGCCCTTCAGATAGCCCATTACTTAAAGGGTCAACACAAGCAGCCATTACTCCTTGTAAATCCTTTTCGATATAGCTTATAAAGGTATTGAGAGCTGGGAATGAATACGTTTTATATGTTTCAATCCATTCAGGTATACCTTGAGTGCTACGTTTCCTGACGATGTCTTTAAAGCTAGGGGTCACTTCAAATAATTGTGATATCAGAGGAAACTCTTTTAAACATACCGAAGGTAATGACTTCAGCCAGTCACTATTCTTCTCACTCCATATTTTCCATAGTAAGGAATCTCTAGATATCGCATGAGTTGTAGCACTGGCTCTGTATTCATGGCGAATTCTTGAAACGGCTTCATTTAAAGTAGAGCGAGAGATATCCATGTAACGAGAAATCCAAGAGATCGATTTCCCTTTAACTTTCCACTCTTTTACTTCTAAGCTACGCTGCCAAACCTTTTCCGCATACAGGTTGCGTTGAATATCTGTCTTGCGGATAATTAGTGGTTCAGATGTATGATTCTTGTATTCTGTTTTTCTCCATGTGGAAGGAAAAGATTGTTGTAAGGTCTGTTTAATTGCTGTAAATAACGCTTTCAGTATATGCCAACGGTCCGTAATCTGATAAGCATGAGGAAGTGCTTGAGAAATAGCTTTAGCGTATGTGGAAGAACCATCCCGAGTCACCATTTGAATCGTTGGATGCTGTTCGAGCCATTTTACTACTGTTTCTTTATCTCTACCATTTAAGATAGCCATGGGTCTTCGGGTTTCTTGATTAATAATAATCGTACCGTAACGACAACGTTTCTTGAATGCAAAGTCGTCGATACCAATATGAACCGGCGGTTCATAAGAAGGCAGTTTCAATCTATGAAGAAGGCGTAAAAGTGTGTGATGACCGGTTACAATACCTAGGTGCTTAGATAGCCGAGATGCTACTTTACAGCTCGTAGATAAGACGATTGACTTCAACATCTCTTGTAAACGCTTTGTCTTTCGCTGATAGGTTCCTAACCATGTAAATCTTTCTGTAAAAATAGCCTGTGGACAACTACATTTATCGCAAAAAAACTTACGCGTTTGTATTTGTACATAAGTTGATTTACCATGCGCCGGCACATCTTGAAGAGACCTAACATATCGACTATGAATACGGTGAGATAGCGTATGACAAGAAGGACATATGCAAGAAGAACTTTTAGATTTTACTAGATACATATAAGACTGATCTTCTTTTATAACGCGTAAGCATTCTATATTAGTGAAAGAGGAAAAAGGCATGTCGCAATTCGCTCCTTTTTATTTCAATATATCATCTATAAAGCACCTTCACCAAAAGTGAGAAAGAGCCACGTAACCTTGGCGGTCACAACATTTTTAATAACGATTTTACTATGAGGAATAGATGGAATATCAACCATGCTAAAATTTAAATCTTGGTCAGGAATCTCATACTCTATTCGATTTACTAGATAATCAAGACTCACTTTCATGACTTCAAGAGTGACCCACTCACCGGCACAACGATGTCCCATAAAGTAATCACCACCGCCCTGTGGAATGAAACTGAATGGGCTTCCTTCCCATTTTGTAAACCGGTCAGGATTGAATATATCAGGATTGTTCCAAATCTTAGGATCGTGATTTGTACCGTAAAGATCTAGCAAAGTTAATGTACCTTCCTCAAATTTATAGTTATTCCAAGTGAAATCCTTTTTTACCAATGCCGTGACAAAGGGGAAAAATGGATAAAAGCGACGAACTTCCTGTATGAATATCTGTGCATACTCTTCATCTCTAGATTTAAGTTTGCCCTTCTCCTCAGGGAAATGGTGTAATGAAAGCATAATAAAGTTAATAAAGATAGCAATCGCTACAATTGGTCTCAAGATGTTTATTACTTCTACGGCAGCAGTATTGGTGTCCAGAAGATTCCCTTCTAAATCACGATACTGCGTAAATCTGTATAATATGATATTAGTGGGGACATTCATATTTCCATTACGAACCTCATCAATCAGTTCTCCAATCCACTTTCCCACTCGATTTCGCGTATTTCTCCCGAGCCAATGGTTTGGACCAATTGCAGCCGGCGATTCAAACATCGCTCCCAAATCTTTTGTCAGCTCCCTAACTTTTCCTTCTTGTATCGGTACACCAGCCCATTGACAGGCTGTCCTGCACATAATTTCCTGTGCTTCTTGGTATGTCAACACTAAACTAGACAGTTTTTTTAAGGTGTTTCATTTTGTATTGAATAGGATTCATATACTCAAGTGTTCCATGGATACGCAAGTGATTAAACCAATGGACATAGTCCTGTAATTCCCTTGTTAATTCTTCTAGACTAGTGAAATTTCGCCCGTTCACAAATTCCGTTTTAATGATTTTAAAGGTCGCTTCAGCGACCGCGTTGTCATATGGACAACCCTTCATGCTTAACGATTGTCCGATCTTAAATGTCTCTAGTGCTTTATCTATGAGGTTGTTTTTAAACTCATTTCCTCGGTCTGTATGGAAGAGACGAATTTGATGAAGATTCGCTTTTATGGACGCAAATGCTCGATAAACCAATAAGGCATCCTTATTAGGCCCTACACTATAACCGATAATTTCTTGATTAAAGAGATCGACAAATACACATATGTAAGACCATTTTTTATCCACTCTTACATATGTGAGATCACTGACGACAACGGACAACACTCTCTCTTACTTGAACCGTCGGTTCAATTCGTTTTTTTGTTCGGATTCGTTGGGTTCAGTAGAGCGTGGTTTAAACTGAGCTACTGTGTAGATAGAAACTAACCCTTGTTCTTTCATGATACGACTAATGCGACGTCTTGAGACAACTTTTCCTTGTTTCTTTAACTCATACTTAATTTTGCGTGTCCCATAAACCCGACGATTGGCATGAAAAATATCTATGATGGCAGAGGTAACGTCGTCTTCGGTCGGACGCTCCTTCGCTTCATAATAATACGTACTTCTTGGGAGTTTTAGGACTTTGCACATTGCTGATATCGAGTATTTGTGCTGATTATTTTTAATCACTTTTACTTTCGTCCTAGTATCAGCGCGGCTTGCTTTAAAATATCATTCTCCATTTCTAATTGTTTATTTCGTTTGCGAAGCTCCATCAGTTCTTTTTGTTCCTCGGTCAGGTTATCTTTTTCTTTAAACGAACCAGATGTTTGACTTTGCTCCACCCACTTATCTAAAGACGAAGGAGTCAAGTCATATTCACGAATAATCTCATTTCTCGGCTTCCCGTTCTGATAAAGCTGCACCATCTGTTGTTTAAATTCCTCTGTAAATGTTCGACGTTCTCTTCTGGTCATTGTAGATGCTCCTTTAGTATGTTATCTGTAGTCTACTTGACCTTAAAAATTCTGTCCAACTGAGTGTAGCCTATCCACTCGCGAAGATTTCTAATAAAGGAACTTTTAATCAAAAGAAATAAACAACATAGTTTTGAATATAAGTAATAATAGTGCGTTGAATAGAAAAAAATAATCAAGGCACAAAAAACTCCGTCTATCTACCTTATGCTCCCCTGTTAAAAGGGGAATTTTTTATTTAGTAAGTAGTATGGCTAGTCAAAGATAGTCTTAGGATTAGCTTTGATCCTATCCATTACTAGCATAAAACGTTAGAAAAGGTCCCATTTACACCTCTTTTCACTATGCAATAAGTATGTTTCCGGATTTACTTGAGATAATATATATAGGTTTTTTATGGATAACTACATAAAAATAAGGGTGGTACAATGTTCATTTTTATTGGAAAGTTAATTCTTTTTTTGGACTGGTGATTCTAGCGATGCGTTTTATGGGAAAGACTGTGTTGGCTCAGTTGACTCCGCCTGATCTTGCTGCCATTGTGTTTCTCGTCACATTGTCCGTCAGTCCTATCAAAGCCAATGGAATTGGACAGGCGATTGTGGGAATTATCATCATTGTCACCATGTGCTTTTTGTTTTCTAAATTAAGTCTTTTTCGCTGGTTAAACCGATTATTTATCGGTCAGCCGAGTATTTTGATCAAACATGGGAAAATCTCAAAAAAAGAATTGCGGAAAACTCGCTTTTCTCTTGTAGAGCTCTTGTCAGCCATTCGGTCTGCAGGGTATCCGAACATACAGGATCTCGATTATGTAATTCTTGAACCGAATGGAAGTTTGAGTACATTGCCGAACCAAGCTGTTGTCAATTTGACACCCAAACACTTAAATATTGAAACAGACTATCAAGGATTGCCGATTGCTGTAATCGTCGAAGGGAAAGTCCAGGATAAAAATTTAAGATTAATCCAAAAGGATGAAAAATGGCTTCAGGAAGAGTTAATGAAAGAAGGATTTCATCAAATCAATACCATCTTTTATGCAGCCGTGAGTGATAAAGATCATTCTTTAATCGTTGATACCGGCAATCAGAATGCCTGATACATATACTTATTTTCTACAAAAGGTGAAAATAATCGCTCAAAGAAAAAAGAATAACTAGTTCAATCAAGTTGCAAAAATGGAAAAAAAGGTGATTATCTTAGGCAAGATAATCACCAAATCAAGTAGATAATAATAGAATTAAAAAGCGATGAGCTACTATCATCAGCGCTTTTTTTGTATAAATTGGATTTTGTTTTTATTCTGTAGCTGACTGTGTTTGAAGAGACGATTGTACTTGACTTACCAACGTTTGGGCTTGAGCTATCTCAGTTGCAGCTTGTTTTAAGGCTTCTTCACATTGTAGTTGATCCGCAGCAGATTGTTCAATTGCTTGCGTAATAAGTCCCTTAGAAAGTGACACTGCAGCTGCAGCTTTTTTTAATTGGTTTGTATCAATTTGTTGTGGCATTTTTGTTTCCTCCTATATGATATTTTTAAACCTCTTATATCATGGTCTGCTTTATCAGTTTTTATGTACATTTTTTATTTAATGAATTAGTAATTATGTGGCTATTCAAATCCTACAGCTAAATCTATAAAAACAAACTTTAGTATGCTTTTTACTTCTCTACAAAAGGCAAAAAAATATGATTTGATAAACCCTACTATCATAGTAACTAAAAAAGGAAACCCGTTGAACAAGGGTTTCTCTTTTTTAGCACATAGCGAATGGACTTGTTACACTCAATCACTCTAATTTAACGAGCGTTAGGAAATACTCTTCGAACGGTTTCAGTAAACTCTTCAAATAACCCTTTTACTGGAGCGCCTTCATTAATTCTGTTTCCATAATCCCTCATACGCTCTACAAAGTCAGGATTAGATGATACAAATACGTCTCGAATATCTGGATCTGTCGCTCTTACTTGATCGGCAATCTTCTTTTCTAAACGATCTGTTACTTCTCCTTTTGTTCCATCACGTAAAACAACTGCCACATAGGCATTTCGGTTTGTAACAATCACATTTGCACTGTCTACTTCGTCTAATTTAGCAATGCGATCTGCAGCCTTATCAGCTACCTCTAATCGTGTCTGATTATTATCATCTACATTATTATTCTGGGTTCCATCGGGTTGGAATCCCACATCTCGTGGTCCATTGTTGCGATCATTTTCTGCCTTTTGTTCAGAAGGTTCTTCAGTTGGATCGGGCTCAGCTTCATCCTTTTTATCATTACAACCGAAAAGGAATCCTACAGATAAAATGGTGGATAGAAGGCCAAATAAATATTTTCTTTTTTTCATCTTGTCTTACTCCTTTCATTTTAACATAACATTTCTTCCGTTATTATCCGTTTAAAGAAAGGAGAGTATACTAGCTTTTTTATATACTGTTTAACTATCTTTACTCTTTAACCTCAAAATTCTTATTGTTTGATGAAGTGAATTAGTAATTATGTAACTGTTCAAATCTCGCAGATATAAAGGGAAAGTGAAGCTGATTGAAACTGAACCATCTTTTCGCGCATAAATATAAAACATTTACATAAAATGGATGAATGTAAAAAGCATAAGAACTATTTTTCTTTGTCATACTATAATGGAAAGTTATTAAATTTTTGGAGGAATCATTCATGACAGTAATCAATCAAGTTAAACAAACTCTAGCTGGTTTAAAAAGCGCACAAGCAAGTTTTGAAGGTTTTGCTTTAGCAACTGATAATCAACAGGCAAAGCAATTATATCAAGATGCTGCTCAACAAACGCAAGCGATTGTTGACACACTCTCTCCCCGTGTTCAACAAATTGAACAAGAAGAGCCTCAATACAAACAATAAGAATACGATAAAAAGGTTGGTTCAATTAACCAACCTTTTTACACTTCAATTCTTGAGTAGAAACGGACAGGTGATTGTATGAAAAGAAAGATAAGAAGATTAAATCATTTTCTTTTTTTAGCCATGATTATTGTATATATATCCGGATGTACGGGGCAACAGAATCATTCGACTAATGACAATAATGATACAACGATCGTCAAAGTACATACAAGCAAACCCATTAATCAAACAGTTGCCAATCAAGCAAAAGAAAAGATCATAAAAGAGGAAGAAGTTTCGGCTGTTAAAGCAGTAAATACCGATAAAGAGCTGTTAATGGCGATAAAAGTAGATCAATTTCATCGCTTTCAATTAAAAAAAATCAAAAAGAACGTGAAAACAGACGTAGAAAAAGCGTATCCGGATTATAAAGTCTTAGTTTCAACTGATCAAAAAATCTATTGGGAGTTGGAACAATTAGAAGAAAAACTGCAAAAAGACAAGACAAAGAAAAAAACATTAAAAAGAGAATTTAACAATATTAAAAACCTTATGAAAGAAAAAGCGTGATGAAAGAGGTATACACATGTCAAATAATCAAAAGAAACAATTAACACCTGTCCAACAGGAATATCAAGATCTTGAAAAACAGAAAGAAACCAAGAGACCAGTAGTTAAAAATTGTATCAAAGCTTTTTTTACGGGTGGGATCATTTGTCTTATTGGCCAAGCTATTCAACTGTTTTATATTTATTATTTTGATTTTACAGATCAAACGGCCGGAAACCCAACAGTAGGGACCATGATTTTTATTGCTATGCTTCTAACAGGCTTCGGTGTTTACGATCGAATTGCTCAATTTGGAGGTGCCGGTTCTGCGGTTCCCGTTACCGGCTTTGGAAATGCCGTCATATCAGCATGTATTGAACATCGAACGGAAGGATTTGTCTTAGGTGTTGGTGGTAATATGTTTAAGTTAGCTGGCTCCGTCATTTTATTTGGTACCTTTTCGGCATTTGTTATTGCGACCATTAAAACGATTCTCATACAGTGGGGTGGCTTGTAATGCTTACGGGACATCGTACATGGGTCTTTGATCAAAAACCTGTCATTATCTCCACTGGAACGGTCGGAGGACCTTTTGAAGCAAAAGGAGCACTTGCTAATGATTTTGATTTACTTCATTCTGATTTATGGTTAGAACAGGATTCTTATGAAAAAGCGCACAAGGTTTTGTTAGAAGAAGCGAGTCAAAAAGCCATCGAAAAAGCAGGTCTTCAAAAGGAACAGGTTCAGTTTTTCCTTGGAGGAGATCTGATTAATCAAATTACGCCCACTAGTTTTGCTTGCCGAACACTTGGCACACCGTACCTTGGATTATTTGGTGCTTGTTCTACATCCATGGAAGGACTGGCTCTTGGTGCTTACTTAGTTAACACAAAAGGAGCTAACTATTTGTTAACTGGTGCTTCGAGTCACAATACCGCCGTCGAAAAACAATTTCGTTATCCAACCGAATACGGTGGACAAAAACCACCTACTGCTCAATGGACAGTGACAGGTGCTGGCGTTGCTTTGTTAAGTGATTCTGGAGAGGGACCTCGTGTGACCTCTGCAACGATTGGACGCGTGATCGATATGGGAATGACGGATCCATTTAATATGGGAGGAGCAATGGCTCCGGCGGCTGTTGATACCATTGAAGCACATCTTACTGAGCGAAATCTTGATCCATCTTATTACGATTTGATTGTAACGGGAGATCTTGGCCACATTGGACGAGGAGTCTCACTTGATTTATTTAAAAAACATGGAACACCAATACGTGAAGAACAATATCAAGATTGTGGCCTTATGATTTATCGAGAAGGACAGCCAGTTCTATCTGGCGCTAGTGGGCCAGGATGTTCAGCAACCGTTGTATATGGTCATCTATTAAACCGAATGAAAAAAGGCGAATTTAAACGAATATTAGTCGTAGCAACAGGTGCTTTATTATCGCCATTAAGCTTTCAGCAGAGTGAAACTATTCCTTGTATCGCTCATGCGGTATCAATTGAATATGGAGGTGAATAAGAGCTATGATTTTCTTTTGGGCTTTTGTTGTAGGAGGTTTGATCTGCGTTATTGGGCAAATTATGTTTGATGTATTTAAACTTACACCAGCACATACCTTAAGTACATTTGTAGTGATTGGCGCTCTTCTAGATGGGTTTGGTTTATACGAACCTTTTATCGATTTTGCAGGAGCAGGAGCGACCGTTCCTATTACAAGTTTCGGAAATTCTCTTGTACATGGGGCAATGGCTGAAGCCGAAAAACATGGGTTAGTAGGTGTTATTTCAGGAATGTTTGAAGTAACAAGTGCCGGAATTTCAGCCGCCATTATTTTTGGAATGATTGGCGCTATATTTTTTAAACCAAAAGGATAAGGAGGATGTAAAATGACGATTGCATCAGATGTGAAACAATGTCTTGTCAGTCTTAAAGGAGTAGAAGCTGGTTTATCCAATTTAGCATTACGAACTCAAGATGATCAATCAAAGCAGACTTTGCACGAAACGATGAATGTCATGAATGAAATCGTAACAGATTTAAAAAATCGAGTGGGAGAATTAGAGAGAGAAGAAGCCCAATATAAAGGTTTTTAAGACGAACAGCTTTTTCTAATTTTATAGGAGGTGTAAAAGATGCCAGATTGGTTAATTGTAGTTTTGCGGTCTTTATTGTTTTTAGTTGTTCTTTTTGCTATTACAAAATGGTTAGGTAAAAAACAAATATCTGAGCTTTCCTTCTTTGAATATGTCACCGGTATTACCATTGGTAATATAGGAGCAGAAATGGCCACGGGAATTGAGAAAAGCATTATTAATGGGATACTTAGTATCGTAACCTTTGCGATAGTACCCTTCTTAGCAGGCATCATTTCCTTGAAAAATAAACCTTTTCGCGACTTTATAGAGGGGAAAGGGACGGTTTTTATCAAGGATGGAAAAATCATGGAAGATAATTTAAAAAAGGAAAAATACACAATCGATGAATTGTTAGATTTACTTCGAAAGAAAAGTGTCTATCAGGCAGCTGATGTGGAATTTGCGGTATTAGAGGCAACCGGCGATCTCAACGTCTTGTTAAAGAAAGAAAATCGACCGTTAACCGCAAAAGATTTAGGTGTGGCCGTTGCTCCAAGTAAGGAACCTCAGACAGTTATTATGGACGGTGAAATATTGGATGAACCACTATCGACAATCGGTCAAAGCAGAAGGTGGTTACACACTGAACTAGAAAAACTAGGAGTTACCATTGAAAATGTCTTTCTTGGGCAGGTAGATTCTTATGGGCAATTAACCGTTGACCTTTTTGATGATAAACTTCAAGTTCCTTCTCCTCAAGAAAAGCCTTTATTACTTTCAACTATGAAAAAATGTCAGGCGGACTTAGAATTATTTGCGCTTGGGACAGAAGCAGAAAAAGCGAAACATATGTATAGCCAAAACAGTCAAAAGTTACAAGAAGCCATTGATAAAGTGACCCCTCTTTTAAGAGGTTAAATAAGGTTATGACGGGTTTCAAGCTATAAAGTCAGAAGTAACAATTTAGCAGTTGGCATAGGATAGAAGGGTCTTTAGTAAAATCTCTAAAATAAATAGCGCTCTATAAATAATGAATTTTTACATTCTCATCCATCATATTAAAATCCATTAATGGATATAGTATAAACATAATTTTTAATAATGGATAATAAAGACCTGCGGTAGTATGTCAACTAAAAAATGAAAGAATGTAAAGTTATCAAAGGGCAATTTACTTAAAAAAAGCATCACGAAACTAGACCAGTAACGAATGTTATTTACTGGAAATTATTTGAAAGGTAGCGATGACAAGTTTTATGTCATATTTTCACGCCCCTTTCTGGCGTAAAGAGTTGGTGACTGCGTAGTAGCGCATCCACCAATCGCACGAGTTTTCTTGCGGTTAGAACGAGTGCACGTTTGTGTTGATGTTTTGGTACTTCACTGTACTTTTTCACGTAGTAAATCCCGGTAATCCGGAACTTGCCTTCTTACGGAGTTGGCGGCTTCAACTAAGTAATATCGCAAGTAGTGGTTACCGTTACGTGATAGGGACGTGTCTTCGGCAGTAAAGCGCCCAGACTGATGCTTTCGCCAGTATAGACCTGCGTATTTCGCTACTTTAGTTTCATCATCAAACCGGTCTATTTGGCCAATTTCAGCTATGATACCCGCAGCGAATACGGGACCAATTCCAGGGATGGATTCAAGCGTGTTTGTCAATCCAGCCATCAGTTTTTTGATCGCTTTGTCAATTTCTTTTATCTGCTTTTGGAAGGTGCGAATGACCTCGATCGAGGTCCCTAGTATCACATCCATGGAATCTTCCACTACCTTGTCCAAGCGATACGAAGATCGCACGGCTTTCTGAATGGAGGTTGCGACACATTTCGGGTCACCAAATCGGTTTTTCCCTTTCTCTTGAAGGAATGCTGCTAGTTCCTCCAGTGGTAGGTGGGCTAGTTCTTCCAAGCTGTATTTCTCTAAGAAAAGCTCCATCATTGCGCTACCGAAGACCGAGGAGTCTACTTCTTGAGAGAAAGTATTACACTTATAGCTTAGGTGTTGAAGAAAATGCTGCTTTTCTTTCGTCATCATACGAATGAGCCGGTAACGGGACCGAGTCAGTTGTTGTAAGGCCACGTATTGGCTTTCTTTGACCACTGACATCTGGTTACGTCCAAAACGTAAGTAATCCGCAATGATAAAGGCATCGATTTCATCTGTTTTGTTCATATCCGAATAGCTTTTCTTAAAATTAGCTATTTGTTTAGGGTTCATGACAAACACCTTGGCGCCGAAGACTTTTAAGTCTTCATCATGATGGAGAAACATCGACGGGTGAAAGCTATAGACCGATGTAGATTCTAAGCCAATCTTTAAGACGTCAACCTCTTGATCGCCTATGCAGTCCAATAAACGCTCTTTAAGCAACGTTGCGCCTGGTAAGTCATTGGTGACGGTAAAGGCATTCAGCTTTTCTCCTTCACCATTTAAAATGCATACTTTCATATCAAACGAACTTACATCTAAACCAACAAATAATCTCACGGGAAAGACCTCCTTTCGATTTAGAATCACTTGGCATTTCCTTGGACGTCTCGAGATATCTCTAGTGTGTACGCCGACCAACAACCTCGTGTATCAGAGCTTTCCCTGCATTCGAAAGCCGCCATAGAGCTACTACCCTCTAGGTTCGAATGACAGGCTGCTCAGCCTGCGAGTAGGGAGTCCCGCGCGTTCACTGAGAAACAGTCTTACATTGTGGTTAGTCCACAGGAGAAAGAAGAATTGTCCCAAATGATCCTATGATCATTATCTAGAAATATCTTGAGACGTCCAAGTAATATGTTGTTTAGTTTATTCATTAATATGGAAACAGATCTTAGCTCCTAAATAGAGCTTGAATATAATATACGAGGAGAAAGGAATATGAAAGTTTCCGGACAAAGATTAGAAAAGTTATTAGGAGCAGATCTCAAAGCAAGGCATAAAAAAGGAGTCGTTGATTTGGATCAATACGTTCATCCTATCATACATAAACAGATACATGGGGATAAAGTATATGTCCCTTTAAATCTGGATAGAGTTTGGAATCAGATCAGTTAGTTGTAAAAGGCTAATTAAAACAACCTTAATTTTTCAGGAATATCACGTATTCATCAAGCCAATAGAACTGGTATTCTAAAAAGGAAAAGACGAATACGATCCAATGATTTAGATAAGCTATAAGAGACGCTGTGGGGCATCAAATGTCATGTAGTCTAATGTGATATGTAGTACAATTTCTTTTTTTTTAAAACTACCTCAATTCTGAACTGCGCCCCCATTGTTAGACAAAGAAACTCTAATGATTGGGGTGTTTTTATGTCGAGACATACATTTGAAGACAAGTTGAAAGCTATTGATTTGTACCTAAATAAGCGCAGCTCATATAGAGAAACAACCAAGTTAATGAGCGCAACTAGGCTTAATGACAGGGTTCTTGCTCTAGACCGCAAAGTAAATGTGAAGAAATAATAAAATACGCCTTATTAGTTTATTTCTCCTAGTTTTCTTCGATTTATTGCCCTATATAGAGAACCTTGAGATATTCCGGTTGCTGAGACTATTTCTTTAACAGAATATTCTTTACTGTCATACATCCGAAGTGCAACAGTGAGCTTTTCTTTATCTAGCTTGGGTCTACCTAATGTTTTTCCACGCTTTTTACTTGCTTCGAGTCCTTCCTTTACTCTCTCAGCAATAAGATTTCTTTCTAATTCAGCAATTACGCACATCATTTGGAACATCGCTTTGCCTGTAGAGGTTCTTGTATCCATATTTTCCTTTAAAGAAATGAATTGCACTCCGATCTCTTCCAACTGTTGAATAATGTTGAGGATATCCAATGTTTTACGTCCTAAACGGGAGATACTCTCCACTACAACTGTATCGCCATTCCTGAGCATATCAAAAAGTTGATGAAGACCTTTTCGCTCTTTAATAGTACCAGTAAACTTCTCTTTTACTATTTTTTCACAACCGTATTCAGTAAGAATACTAATTTGACGATCTAAGTTTTGGTCAATAGTAGAAACACGTGCATAACCAATAATCATATGTAACCTCCAGTAAACTTGTATATTTTCATTTTACTAGAGGCAACTTTGTTGTAAAGGTATTTGGTAATCTTTTTGGTAAACGATAATCCTAATAAAATCAAAGGCAAGTGAAGCAGTAATCCATCGTTACAAAAATACTGGTTTTTGGTAATCTAGTTGAGTAAAAAAAGTTGTTTAATTTAGTGTTTAAAATTTATTTGTGCTTGAAGGTGATTAAATAACCTCTCAAACACGTTAGTTATTCAAGAAAAGGGCTATATAGTTGAATAAAGGAATTTTTTTGTAACATAATTTTTTGTTCTAAACAACTATTTGTTGAATAATCTGCATTTTTCAACGAAAGGATGAGCTTCTAACCATTAAAAGTAAACATATTCAGCTTGTGGTGCATATACTGGATTGGTCCTTTATATAGGGTAGTAAATAAGATATCTAATTCTTTATTCTTCAGAACATAAACTTTAAATTTAGGGGGAGATTAGTATTGCAAACTGCACAGCAAACAATGGTTAGTATTCCATTCCCATCAGTAATGGGTATCCATGCTGCTATAGCTGGTAAACCAATCGTTTGGGGCGTACTCAACATTAACTCTATTACAGATAACAGGATAATTGGGACGGTTAATTTTCGTGGCACACCTATTCCAATTAATGGATTTTGGGATGAAAACACCAAACAAATAAGATTTGATTCACCCTATGCCACTTTTTCTGGAAACTTAACCATATTTGATGAACCCCAGATTAGAATTCGACATTTTATTTTAAATGGGAGGCTTATTATGAAACCTCCTTCTTTACAAGCAGGCGAATACGGAACATGGGTTACTACAACCGATAGAGCTCTTACCGGATATCCCGTAATTAGTGGTACCTTGCCTTCTGTTGGAGTCTTTTTAACATCGAATATACTTAGTCAGCTACAGCAGAATAATGTAATATTTTAGGTTTAAATGAAATGAATGTAAAACGAACCTCCTTTTTTGTTTTTCGATACATCTCCAACATTAAATTTGCTATGACAAAACAAACTAATTACAAAATTATTTGAGGTGTCTCATGAGAAAAGGTCAATCTAAACAATTCCTCGTATTCCAAACGTATACTTGCTACATAGTTTGTACATATTAAGGGAAAAACTAAGGAGGAATTTTAGTTGGAGTGGATTTTTTTCTATACCCGTTAAATACGTTCTTTATCTTATTCATAGCAATTTGGGAAGTTCGTCGGCCAGCCAAAGCTTTGAATTGGATAGTAATCGTCCTTGTTCTGCCTGTCATTGGTTTCTTACTATATCTTAGCATATCAAATCCCAAGCTTATTCATCGTAAAAGATTGACCTCTTTTCATAATGAGTCTGATAAGTTACCTGATACATGTAGTGATTCAGCATCGATAATCGCCGATGCTTTAAGGTATTTTACTGTAGGCGGGCTTCGAGTCGGCAAAGTCCAAGTACTAAACAATGGAATAGCAAAATATGAACAACTTATCGAATCCCTACAAAAAGCCCAAAAAACCATTGATCTGGAATATTTCATCTATCGGAACGACCAAATTGGTAATCGCATCACAGAACTGCTGATTGAAAAAGCAGTAAATGGAGTGCGGGTTCGTTTTATTAGAGATGGTTGGGGGAGTAAAAAATTTCCGCGTCAAAAAATTCTTCAGATGGTGGAAGCAGGGATAGAATGTCGGACAATATTTCCTTTAAGCTTTCCCTGGATTTTGTCCAATTGGAATTATCGGGATCATTGTAAGATTGTCACGATTGACAGAAAGGAATCCTTTACTGGCGGTATGAACGTTGGGTATGAATATACAGGATTAAAGTCAGACGTAGGATTTTGGAGGGACACTCATTTGCAAATTATAGGGGAAGCAACAGGCGACTTGCAGACTATCTTCGACGCTCATTGGAATATCGCTGTACCAGAACGGATAAAGTCAAAAACAAAATCTGAGGCAACGAAAAAGCCCACTAAAATCCCAAAATATAAATCAAAGGAAATCAATCCAACCGGCAGCATAGATCTTTCAAGATGGTCTGCCGAATTAGGATCTGAGTTATGGGCTATAGAAGGTAAAATAGACAATACTCAAACAAAGACAGGAGAATTGCAAAAAGCATACATCCATACGTTGGAAGGAAACCCTGGAATTCCTACACCAGTTATTCGTCAAGCTTACTTTATATTTATAACACAAGCGACCAAAACCATTGATATAACAACGCCCTACTTTATACCAGAAACAGATATTATTATGGCATTAAAGACAGCTGTGGCTCGTGGTGTACGCGTAAGATTACTTGTTCCTCGCCATATTGATCAAAAAATCGTGGGCTTTGCAAGTCGTACCTATTACGGGGAACTTATAGAAGCTGGGGTCCAAATCTACCAGTACGATAAAGGAATGTTACATGCGAAACTGATGATCATTGATGAGGAAATTGCAGAAGTAGGCGCAGCAAACTATGATATGAGAAGTTTTCGCCTGAATTATGAAGTGTGTCAAGTCGTGTACAGTGCTGATGTGGCAGGGGAACTCACAGAGCAGTTCGAGAGGGATCTTACTGATTCTGTACCATTAAGAATTGAAGACTTGCTGCAACGATCCCTGACCGAGCGCATTGTTGAACAGGGTTCTCGCCTGCTTTCTCCATTATTATAAGATGATGTATCCTGTTTTTATTGTTCTATCTTAAATCTAGATTTTAAAAATTTCATTGTTTTTAAAATATTTCTGATTCATTTGAAAAAAGTCGAAAACCCGTGTTAGAAGAACTTTCAACATGGGTTTTTTTCTTATTTACGATGGAATTTCATTACTAAAAAATAGAAATACTAAAAAGGCAGCTCAAAGAGTTTGAATTCAAAAATATCTGTTAGCTTTTAATTTAAATATAGGGGTGATATCAATAGATAATATATTTGAAAATCTTAAGGAAATACGTTTATTAGAAGATAAGCTGTATCATTTAGAATTAAATGGTTGGCTAAAAAATGAGTTTTTAATTTGGAAATGGTGGATACTAGTCGTTTTTTTAGTTGTGCCTTGGGTTATATGGGCTAAACTTGTTAAACGAGACATTATTTTAGAAATTTTGTTATTTGGTACCATAATTATCTTGACAACAACCTTATTAGAGGTTCTGGTGCAAAAACTTCAAGAAAATTGCAAGTAATCTCTAAAACTTGAACATACTGATACTAGTACTCTAAAGAAAGGACGTGGTCAGTATGGAAAAGGAAAATGTATTTAAGTGGAAACATTATCAACCTGATATTATTTTATTAACCGTAAGATGGTACCTGCGGTACAACCTTAGTTTCCGTGATTTGGCTGAAATGATGGAAGAACGGGGACTCTTCATTGCCCATACAACGATTATGCGCTGGGTTCATCAGTATGGTCCTGAATTAGATGAGCGAGTAAGACATCATCTTAAGCCAACCAATGATTCTTGGCGAGTCGATGAGACGTATGTGAAAGTCAAAGGTCAATGGATGTATCTGTATCGTGCCGTTGATTCAGAAGGGAATACCATTGATTTTTATCTAAGTAAAGCAAGAAATAAACAAGCAGCCAAGCGCTTTTTTAAGAAAGCCCTGGCTTTTTCGCACGTTTCTAAGCCTCGTGTGATAACAATAGACAAGAACCCAGCTTATCCTATCGCTATCCAAGAGTTAAAAGAAGAAAAACAGATGCCTAAAGGCATCCAACTAAGGCAAGTTAAATATCTCAACAATATCGTGGAGCAGGATCATCGCTTTATTAAAAAACGGATTCGCCCGATGCTTGGATTAAAGTCCTTACGGACTGCCAAACGAATTATTGGGGGGATAGAGGCTATGCACATGATCAAAAAAGGACAGACTCTTCAAAGAGAGAATTCTGTCCAAAATCAAAAAGAATTCATCCATCAACTGTTTGGAATAGTTGCTTAAGACAAGAGGTCACTAGAAATCTTTTGTTTTTTTTATTCTCCTCAAGTATTTGCACCAGAACCCTTCATAGTAATCCTCCTAAAACTTTATATTTCTTTAAATTCTTTTCTGGTTTGCATTGCATTTTTAGTAACTTTACCACCACTTATATCCATCTTTTTCTAACAATTGATGAGCAGCCTCTGGTCCCATTGATCCAGATGAATAGGAGTGAAGGGGAACCCTATTTTCTTTAAATGCCTCTAAAATAGGTTCTACCCAATTCCAAGATAGTTCTACTTCGTTCCAATGAGCAAAAAATGTTGAATCCCCAACGAGAGCATCAAATAACAATAGTTCATACGCTTCGGGTACGTCTTGTTTACTCGCAGAAAAGTCTACTGTGATAGGTTCCATTTCTCCATTTATTGGATTTTTGCTATTTAATCGCAGTGATACACCTTCATTGGGATTGATATTTATTGTTAATAGATTCGGTTCTATCTGTTCCATTTCAGAAGGATACGAATCCTTTAACGGATTTTTAAATTCAATGACAATCTTTGTTGCTTTTTCCGCCATTCTCTTTCCAGTGCAGATATAAAACGGAACCCCATCCCAGAAGGAATTATCAATCCATAGACGAGCCGCAATAAATGTATCATTTTGCGAAAAAGCATCCACGCCAGGTTCTTCTTTATATGCAGCTACAGGACTGCCGTTTATTTCTCCAGCCCCATATTGCCCCCTGACAACATGTACACCTACTGTATCCCTTTGTAATGGACGTAAAGATTCCAAGACTTTTCTTTTCTCCTTACGAATTTCATTTGCAGTAATCCTTTTAGGCAAATGCATGGCTGTCATCATTAACAGCTGTAACATGTGATTTTGAACCATATCGCGAATAGCTCCTGCTTTGTCGTAATAACCAGCTCTTTCTTCAACCCCAACGATTTCACTTGCCGTAATTTGGACATTGGCAATAAATCGATTGTTCCATAATGATTGCAATACAGGATTAGCAAAAGCTAAGGCTTCAAGGTTCTGTACCATTGGTTTCCCTAGATAATGATCGATGCGGTAAATTTCATCTTCTTCAAACGCTCTGCTTAGTTTTTCATTTAATTCTTGGGCCGATTTTACATCATGTCCAAATGGTTTCTCGATAATCAATCGTTTCCATCCTTTTGTTGTGCCCAATTCACTATCCCTGATGTTCATGGCAATCACGTCAAAAAACTCAGGGGCGACTGATAAATAGAACATTCTATTCTCTTCAATATTCTGGTCTTTTTCATTTTGTTGAACAAGTTCTAGCAACTTCTTATAGCCTTCCGTATTAGTAAAATCTAACTGACAATAATGAAATGCCTTGGCAAACGCTTCTTTTTTCGATTTATCATTTATCAAATGTCTAGAAAATGTATACAAGGAATCTACTACCCTTGATTGAAATTCACTATCAGTAATATTATGTCTTCCTACGCCAATAATGGAAAAAGACTTCGGTAATTTTTGATTTAGATATAAATTAAACAAGGCAGGATAGATTTTTCTTTTCGCTAAATCCCCTGTTGCCCCAAATAATACAAACGTCATAGAGTCCATTGAAATTCCTCACTTTCTTGAGCTAGTTCTAATCAACTAAATACAAGGATTATCATTACCCCGTTTTTACAGGTGCATTTTGTTTATTTCTTCCTTCCTGTGTACTAGCAAATTTTAATTTAACTTAAATGGGTATATCCACATGGTGGACATTGTTTATTATTATGGGTAAATGTTAAACATCTTTCACAAACCCAACGATGTTTCCCTTTGAGATTTTCCATTAGAATCTCTCCTTTCGTACCATCCATCAACTTGCTAACGTGGATTCGCATTGCTTTGCTAAAACAGTATATTACGTATATTTCGTCTTTAAAAGTACGCACTTTATTTGCATATAGTTATATCGAGGTAAGCTAGTGTGGGAATTAATACTATGACTATAAAAGTAAAAAAGCCTTGGACAGCGAGTATGTAAACGTCACTGTTCAAGGCTTTTTAATACTATTTCTATAAGAAAGTATAGTTTCTACTCTTTAAATACATGGAAAAAAAACCACGATTAATAATGGCTAACCGTGGTAAGTTATTATTGTCTTAAATCATGAAAAGAAACTTTTTTCTATTAAGTGGCTGATTTGTCTTCAGTTTCCTCTTCCAATACATTCACAATATAACCTTTGCCCCATTCATACATAGCATCTAAAATCGGTATAAGACTTTTTCCATGCTCAGTCAATGAATATTCAACTTTAGGCGGAACTACAGGATAAACTTTTCGATGTACTATTAAATGATCTTCAAGTTCGCGTAATTGATTAACAAGCATTCGTTGGGTAATACCCGGCATAAGGGATTTTAATTCACCAAATCGTTTAGTTCCTTCTTTACCTAGATGCCATAAAATTAACATTTTCCATTTACCACCAATTATTGAAAGTGTCAATTCTTTTTCACAGTTAAATGTTTTCTCTCCTAAATTTGGCATTTACTTCACCTCCCCCTTATTTTACCCCATAGTATACTTTTTATCACTATATGCGGTAAAAGTGTGTACTTTTAATTCAACAACATACTCAGTATACTAAGAAACGTGCTAGTGAGTAAATAGCTTTTCGAAAGGAAACATTTACACCGGTATAATGACAGCCTATAGCACAATATAAAATCATATTAAAAGGAGCAAATATAAATGAAATTACAATTAGCATTAGATCTTGTCAATATTCAGGGAGCTATTGAATTAGTGAAAGAGGTAGAAGAGCATATTGATGTTGTAGAAATTGGCACACCTGTGGTGATCAATGAAGGTCTTAAAGCAGTGAAAGAAGTAAAGGCTGCATTTCCTAACTTAACCGTATTAGCAGACTTAAAAATTATGGATGCAGCTGGATATGAAGTAAGCCAAGCATCTGCTGCAGGTGCTGATATCATTACGATTCTTGGCACTGCAGAAGACGAGTCAATTAAAGGCGCAGTAGAAGAAGCTAAAAAACAAGGTAAACAAATCCTTGCTGATATGATCGCCGTGAAGGATATTGCAGCCCGCGCACAAGAACTGGATGAACTTGGCGTTGATTATATCTGCGTTCACACAGGTTACGATCTTCAAGCAGTTGGAAAGAATTCTTTCAAAGACCTTTCAACCATCAAAAAAGTTGTTAAAAACGCGCAAACTGCCATTGCAGGTGGAATCAAATTAGAAACACTTCCTGAAGTAATTAAACAACACCCAGATCTTGTTATCGTAGGTGGGGGAATTACGAATAAAGAAGATAAAAAAGCTACAGCACGCGAAATGAAAAAATTAATTGAACAAGGTTAATTTAACAATGAAGATTACTCAATATGTAGCCGAGATCGTTCAAGAATTAAGTCAAACAATCCACTTGATTGGTGATTCAGAAGCAGAGAAATTAATAAAACAGATTTTAGAATCCAAGAAAACCTTTGTGGCGGGTGCAGGCAGATCTGGATTGATGCCTATGTAGTTTGGGAAACAGTAACAGCTAATTTAGAAAAAGACGATTTATTAATCATTGGTTCAGGATCAGGAGAAACCAAAACCTTAATTGCCATTGCTGAAAAAGCTTAGGAGGTATAGTCGCAGCTATAACCATTTCTCCTGATTCTCCTGAATCAACCATTGGAGAGTTAGCTGATATTACTGTTAAATTACCGGGAGTCACGAAAAATCAATCTGAAGGTGATTACAGGACCATTCAACCAAGGGGATCTCTATTTGAGCAAACAATGCTGTTATTTTATGATGCCTTAATCTTACGCTTTAGAGAGAAAAAAGCATAGATTCTAATAAAATGTATAGTAAACATGCTAATCTCGAATAGCAAATAGCTTAAAATATACAGAAAAGACCACACTTTTTAGGGACTGACCCCATAGAGTGAGACAAATAAAAAAACACCTTTAAGTAAAAAACGGGTATGTAGTACCTAACAATAACTTGGAGGTGTTTTTTCTATGGGAAGAAGAGTTAGCTATCCAGTAGAAGTGAAATTAAAAGCAATTGAAATGAGATTGGCAGGAGTACCAATTAAAGAAGTTATGGAGACTTTACAGATCCGCAACTATACACAGCTCAAAACATGGATGAGGTGGCATAGAGATGGAGAATCCTATCGCCTGGCACAGCCCGTTGGGCAAACATATACCCCTCGAAAAGGGGCTCATTCTCAAGATACTCCATCAAAGTTAGAAGCTGAAAATCGATATTTAAAACAACAGATTGAAGTCTTAAAAAAGTACAAAGAGTTGGAAAGGGAGTGGTACCAGAAGTTGTATTGAACTTAGTAGAAGAATTAAAAGAGAAACTGCCTATCTCTCAAATCTGTCAGTGTCTGGGTATTCCTCGATCAACTTATTATCGTTGGCAGAAAAATGAGCAAGGAGAAGAAACAAAGAGGAAGAAATGGATAGAAGGAAAAGTTGGTGAACAGTGCCGTAAACATAAATTTCGATACGGCTATCGAAAAATTACAGCGTTACTCAATCAAACCATGCATATCAACCATAAAACAGTGCAGCGTGTCATGCAGAAATACGGTTGGCAATGCCGAGTTAAAAGGAAGAAACGGAAACAAACAGGACAACCTTATCAGGTTGCAGAAAACGTGTTAAACCGTAATTTCCGAGCAGAGCGCCCTCTTCAAAAGCTGGTTACCGATATTACCTACTTGCCTTTTGGACCTAAACAGTTGTATCTTTCAAGTATTCAAGATTTATTTAATGGCGAAATCATTGCGTATTCAGTGAGGGATTGTCAAAACGTAGAGTTTGTTTTAGATACATTAAGTCAACTCCCTTCTTTACCTCAGGGATGTACGTTGCATAGCGACCAAGGTTCGGTTTACACATCATATGCGTATCAACGAAAAGTCAAAGAAAGAGGCATCATCATGAGTATGTCCCGCAAAGGGACACCTGCAGATAATGCCTCCATTGAATCGTTTCATTCCAGCCTAAAGTCTGAAACGTTTTACCTC